>JBQTJD010000353.1:0-5966 GCA_052387475.1 Anaerolineales bacterium
AACCTGCGCCAGTTCGCTCAGCGGGAGGTGTTCTAATGGTCGCCGATAAACCGCTCAATAAGTTTCTCAATAGCCTGATCGTCAACGGCGGGCTGGCCTTCATCTGTCTGCTGTGGACGATCCCGACGATCGGTCTGTTAGTCTCGTCGTTTCGCGACCGGATTGACATCAACACCACCGGCTGGTGGACGGTCTTCCCGCATCAAAACTGGGTCGCCACCGAGCAGATCAAGCCCGCGGCGGATGTGGATCGGAACGCGCCGATGACTCTGGCCGGCGTGACCGCCACCTTCGATGAGTTCCGCGCGGGGATTGATACCGGGGACGGCAAACGCCTCAAGTGGATCGGCAACCGGCGCGTGGGTTACGTCGAAGTGCAGGAGTATCGCTGGACGGCCAACACGCAAACGACCGCCGAAAATTATCGGCAGGTGTTGGCGGGTGACGACTATACAGCCACACTGAGTGACGGCACAACGGTGACCGAACGCGGCGACAACATGGGGCGCGCCTTCCTCAACAGCCTGGCAGTCGCCATCCCCTCCACCGTCATCCCCATTTCACTGGCCGCCTTTGCCGCCTACGGCTTCGCGTGGATGAAGTTCCCGGCGCGCAAAGTTCTGTTCGCGCTGGTCGTCGCGCTGCTCGTCGTCCCGCTGCAAATCGCGCTGGTGCCGATCCTGCGCGACTACGTCAGCCTCAGACTCAACGGTACCTTCCTCGCCGTGTGGCTGGCGCACACCGGCTTTGGCTTGCCGCTGGCAACCTATCTGCTTTACAACTACATCAGCGAGCTGCCGCGCGACATCCTCGAATCGGCTTTCATCGACGGTGCATCGCACTTCACCATCTTCACCCGCCTCATCCTACCGCTCTCAGTGCCGGCCTTGGCCTCGTTCGCCATTTTCCAGTTCTTGTGGGTGTGGAACGATTACCTGGTGGCGCTGATCTTTATCGGCGCATCGCCGACCTCGCAATTGCTGACCCAGCGTCTGGCCGAGATCGTCGGTTCCCGCGGGCAAGACTGGCATCTACTGACCGCCGGCGCCTTCATCACCATGATCCTGCCCTTGGCCGTGTTCTTCTCGTTGCAACGCTTCTTCGTGCGCGGCATGTTGTCCGGCTCGGTCAAAGGCTAATCCCTAATCCCTGATCTCTCGCTTCACGCGCCAAGGGATTAGGGATTAAAAAACAGGTGTGACCAAGTTGTTCGGCGGCGTTGAAGCAGGCGGCACGAAGTTCGTGTGCGCGGTGGGCACGAGTGATGGCGAAGTTCGCGCCAGCACCCGCTTCCCCACAACGACGCCCGCCGAAACGATCCGGCTCACCCTCGAGTTCTTCCGCCCGTATCGCGCCGAACTCGCCGCCATGGGCATCGCCTCCTTTGGCCCAGTGGATCTGCATCGCGGCTCGCCGACGTGGGGCCACATCACCACCACGCCCAAGCCGGGGTGGATGCATGCCGATTTGGCCGGGCCCTTAGTGGGCGAGTTCGGCGTGCCGGTGGGCTTTGATACGGATGTGAACGGTTCGGCGTTGGGCGAGTACCGCTGGGGCGCCGCTCGTGGATTAGATACCTTCCTCTATTTGACCATCGGCACCGGCATCGGCGGGGGCGGCCTCGTCGGTGGGCAATTGTTGCATGGGCTGGTACACCCGGAGATGGGCCACATCCGCTTACCGCGCGACCCGGTGCGCGACCCGTTCCCCGGCTTTTGTCCATTTCATGGTGATTGCTTCGAAGGATTGGCCGCTGGCCCGGCGCTGGAGAAACGCTGGGGCGCGAAGGCCGAGACGTTCGGGCCGGATCATTCCGCGTGGCCGCTGGAAGCGCACTACATTGCTTTGGCCTTGCAAACCTATATTTGCACACTCTCACCGCAACGCATCATCATCGGCGGTGGGGTGATGGGCCAGACGCATATGTGGCCGCTCGTGCGCACGGAGACGTTGAAGTTGTTGAACGGCTACGTGCAGTCGCCGGCAATACTGGAAGGAATTGACGAGTACATCGCGCCGCCGGCGCTGGGTGGCCAGGCCGGTGTGCTCGGTGCGTTTGCTTTGGCCGAGATGGCACTTGTGGGGAATTCGTAATTGATCATCATGATCTATGCCTGATCAAGCCTGGTTCCAGCGTGAAGCCGAAGTCTCACTGCGCCGGTTGATGCCGCGTCTTGAGGCCAGGTACGCGCATCAATTGGATGCGCCCACGTGGCAAACGTTCACGCAGCGGCTCGAGGCGCACTACCCGCGCCTCTTCGAGTTGCTGTGCACCATTTACCAGACTCGATACGACTTGCTCTATCACCTTGAGCGCACGCTGGAAGTCGCCGCCGAGACCTGGCTGGCCCGGCCCGCCGACCTGCGCGCGCTGGACGCCGAACGCGAGCGTAACCCGCACTGGTTCCAATCCAACCGCATGCTCGGCGGCGTGTGCTATGTGGATTTATTCGCTGGGGACCTGCACGGCGTCCACGAAAAAATTCCGTACTTCAAAGAACTTGGGCTGACGTATCTGCACCTCATGCCGCTGTTCCAGTGTCCGGAAGGCAAGAACGATGGCGGCTACGCAGTCAGCAGTTATCGTGAGGTCAACCCGGCGCTCGGCGCCATACGCGAGTTGCGGGCGCTGGCCGCCGAGTTGCGCGAACACGGCATCAGCCTGTGCGTGGATTTCATCTTCAACCCCACCTCCGACGAACACGAGTGGGCCCAGCGCGCCCTGGCCGGCGACCCAGACTATCGCGACTTCTATTTCATCTTTCCCAATCGCGAGATGCCCGACGCCTACGAGCGTAACCTGCGCGAGATTTTCCCCGATGAGCACTCCGGCGCGTTCACACCCCTCACCCCCTACCCCCTCTCCCAAAGGGAGAGGGGAATAAGCAGTGAGGAGACTCACCCCTCTCCCGCTGGGAGAGGGGCCGGGGGTGAGGGTCAAAGCTGGGTATGGACGACGTTTCACGAATTTCAATGGGACTTGAATTACGCCAACCCGGCGGTCTTTACGGCGATGACGGGCGAGATGTTGTTCCTTGCCAACGTCGGCGTCGAAGTGTTGCGCATGGACGCTGTGGCCTTTATCTGGAAGCAACTCGGCACCGTATGCGAGAACCTGCCCGAGGCGCACCTGCTCATTCAGGCCTTCAACGCCGTGTGCCGCATCGCCGCGCCGTCGTTGCTCTTCAAGTCCGAAGCCATCGTGCACCCGGATGACGTGGCGAAATATATTCGCCCGGATGAGTGCCAGCTTTCATACAACCCGCTGCTTATGGCGCTGTTGTGGAATTCGCTCGCCACGCGCA
This sequence comes from Anaerolineales bacterium, assembly GCA_052387475.1. Lineage (GTDB taxonomy): Bacteria > Chloroflexota > Anaerolineae > Anaerolineales > UBA6663 > JANWXR01. The sequence goes on from JBQTJD010000353.1 coordinate 3,306, forward strand.
AGGTGCGGCTGCTGTCGCACTCCATGCGCCACCGCTTCGCCATCCACTCCCAGACGGCCTGGGTGAACTATGTGCGCGTGCATGACGACATCGGCTGGACGTTTTCGGATGAGGACGCGCAGCAACTCGGGATGAAAGGCTACGACCACCGGCAGTTCCTCAACCAGTTTTACACTGGGCGCTTCGCAGGTAGTTTTGCGCGCGGCCTGCCATTTCAGGAAGATCCCAAGACCGGCGACTGCCGCATCTCTGGCACGTGCGCCTCACTAGCCGGGTTGGAGAAGGCGCTGGCCGAGGAGACCGAGCGCGAGGTGGAATTGGCGCTCAACCGTATTCTGCTCATTCACGGCCTCATCCTCAGCATCGGGGGCATCCCGCTCATTTATCTCGGTGATGAAATCGGCACGGTGAATGATTACCGCTATCGTGATGATCACGCCAAAGCTGAGGATAGCCGCTGGGTTCATCGTCCTGTAGCGGATTGGGAGAAGTACGCGCGGCGGAATGACGCGACGACGGTTGAGGGCCGGCTCTATAAGCGTATGCGCCAGCTCATCACGTTACGCCAGCAGCATGGGATTTTCGCGGGCGGGCAAACCGAGATTCTGGAAACCGCCAGCCCGCACGTCTTCGCCTTTGCCCGCACGCGCGAGGGGCAGCGGCTGGTGGAGCTGTCAAATTTCAGTGAAGCCACGCAGGATGTCTCCACCCAATGGCTGGGTTTGCTGGTGGGCGCCACCGCCACCGACCTCATCACCGGCGCGGGCCATCGCATCGGCTCCACACTGAGCTTGCAACCCTATCAGTTGATGTGGTTAATTGCGTAACTCATCATCACACTTCGGGCAGCAAAGTCATACAAACGGCAAAAGGGCACGCCTCAGACGTGCCCTTTCTTTTCGATAAGCGTCGCGTTGGCTTACGCCGTCACCACTTCCACACCCAACGCATCAAGCACCAATTGAATCGGGTTCATAATCGTCGTGTTCGATGAACCGGCGTACAACAACCCCACCACGTTGCGTGAACTATCCAGCACGGCTGAGCCGGAGTCGCCGCCTTGGCTCATCGCCCCGGCCAGCAGTTGCCCGGTGAATACGGCGAGCGGCCCGCCGTAATTGACCGTCACCGTCACATCCACTTGCTGGATGCTGCCCTGCGTGTAACCCGTGGTGCGCCCGCTCTTCTGCAGCGCCATGCCCAGTTCGCCCACGCGCACGCCCGCCGGCACGCCGATGTTGAGGATGTCCGGCGTCACATCGCTGGCGGAGGTGGGGCGGCAAATGGCGCAATCGACTTTGTTGTTGCCGGGTGTGTTCTGCACGACAACCGGTGTAGCGGGCGCAGGCGCCGAACCAAACAAGGACATCACCGAAGCCAGTGGTGAACAGCCATTGCCAGGAGGCGGGGGTGGCGGTGGGGGAGGAGGCTGCCCGTTGAACGCAATCGGGATGAACTGTTCAAGCGTGCCGATCTGGTCAGCGCTGCTGCCGCCATCGGCCCGGCCCGGCTGCCAGATGGGGTCGCCCACCTGCGCGTTGTTGCTGTTTGCCAGCACGTGGTTGTTGCTGAGGATAAACGGCAGCCCGTTCTTGCGCACCAAACAGCCAAAGGTGCCGGCGGTGATTTGATAGTGGCCGATGCTGATACCGGGCCGTGCCGGCCGCATCCGCTCACGCGGATTCTGAAAGGCGACGATCTCGCCTGTGACCACGACATCCGTCTTGACGCCGTCGATGGTTTTCGGCACGGCTTCGGCGGCGCTCAATTCGGCCAGCGGAACTTTGTGCGTGACCGAGACGATGACGGCTAGCTCGCCGGTGTTTTGCCCGTTGCTGATTTTGTAGCCGACGCCCACCGCCACGATGTTGGGCTTTTGCGCCAACTCATCTTCGGTGGCGCGCTTTGTTTGTCGGACAGTTTGAAAGCTGGGGGATTCGGTTGCCATGATAGTTCTCCTGTGCAGATAAACGCGGGCATCAAACAGATTGCGGAACGCTGCGGAATGGGCTTATTGCGCTACTCGCACTACTGTGCGACGACCTCGCCAGTCTCCACCACATCCACCGGCACACCCTCGAGTTGCCAGGGCAGCACATCGCCCGGCTGGAGTTGCGCGGCGGGAACTTTGCGCTTCACCGAAACGATGATGCCGACTTCATCCGTACGCTGGCTGCCGCGCGTGCAGTAACCGACGCCGACCGCGACGACGTTGGCTTTACGCAGCAACTCGGCCTCATGCTTGCGCTTCACGGCGCTGGCGTGTTGAACAGTTTCTTGAGACATCGCCACTCCTTTCCAGTGCTAGGGCACCGCAATAGTACGCCCAAACGCAGCCATCGTGCAACATGTTGTCTTAACGAACGAGCCGAATAGGTTTGTCCTCTATCCAGCGCCAACAAACACATGATCACGCCGCTGACGGACGCTGCAGGCGAAAGGTGGAGAGGGAGGTCACGTATAATCGCGCGCATGCACCCGTTGGCCGCGCGCGCCCTCGACACTGCACAACTCAAAGGCGCGCACTACGCCGACATCCGCCTCATTGACTCACTTGAACAAAGCCTGGCCGTGAAGAACGGTCAGGCGGATGGCCTGACGCACAGCGAGTCGCTCGGCTTCGGCGTGCGCGCGCTGGTGAACGGCGCCTGGGGCTTCGCC
>JBQTJD010000354.1:0-1628 GCA_052387475.1 Anaerolineales bacterium
GTTGATGCTGGCTTCGCGGATGATGGCGTTGATTGTTGATTGATCAGCCTCAATGGCCGCGCGAAAGCGGATGTTGGCTGGCGGAAACTTGAAACTGCTCTCGATGCTCATCAGGCTTTATCGGAAACTTGCCTTACACAAAGGTGACTGTCACTGGGCAATAAAGCGTAGGGAACTTCCGAGTGCAGGCTGCCCAGTGACAGTCACCTGAAATCGCCCACGCTGCATAAGATGAGTCATCGAACGATCACGAAAATTTGCGGCGAAGAAATGGCAACATGATCACGACGAGGAGCGCCACCGCCGAAATCAAGCCGCCCACCCACAAGAGCACCGGCTGATAAATAAACTCGATGATGTGCTCACCGGGTGAGAGCGCTACGGCCAGCAACGCTGCGTGGGCGCTGCGCAAAGCCTCAGACTTTCCATCCACCTCCACTCGCCATGCCGGGAAGTACGGCTCGCTGAGTACCAACAATCGTTGCGCGCCATCGGGCACGCGCGCAGTGAGGGTGATTTGACCCGGCTCATCACTCACGACTCGCACAGGTGCGACGCCATCGGACTCGACGCTCGCACCCGACAGTGTCTCGCCCGCCCGCAAGTCGCGCGAGAGCCACGCGCGTTGCGGTTCGGCGGCGAGCCGGTGCGTGCGCGTGGGGTTGCCTCGCTCATCCACCGCTTCACTCACCGCCACCACTTCAGCCGAAACGCGCTGGCCGCTTTCATCCAGCAACTCGCCGCGCCACGACACGACGTATTTCACGCCGAGCAACGCCCAGCGCACCGACTCCGGGGCGGCGAGCAGCGTATCATAACCCGCCAGTCGATACGGCGTCACGCCATCCACCTCGCGGAAACCGTATGCGCAGCCCGCATGCCCGGCCAACCGCGCATCATCCTGCACACGGAAGAATCCGGCCTCGGCCTGAATCGGCAACACGTTCGCATCTACGGGATAAGCGACATACGGCGCGCTGACGTTGAGCGGGCGATTGGCCGAGAACAGATCAATCACGACGACGAGGACGAACAAAGCCGGGCTAATCCACGCCCGCGCGCTGCGTCCGTGCCAGCGCCACACGACGAAGGCTAATCCCGCCATTAGCGCCGCGCGGCCAAAGACGCCCAGCAGCGCGGCCCAAGTTTCCGGCGCGGTAGCGGTGTACACGAAAAAAGTCAGAGTGCCGGTGGCGATGAACAACAGCGCGAACAGCGCAGCGAAGAGCCAGGCGCGCGGCAGCGGGTCGCGGGTCGTGAACACATCGTGTGCGCCGTGCGCGGCCAACACCGCCAGCCCAATGCTCACCATCAGCGCCAGCCGTTCCGCGCCCTGAAACAGGCCCAGGCCGGGGATCGACCAATAGGCAGCGTCGTAAGCGACGGCTTGTGTGCCAAACGAAATCACGAGGGCGATGAGGACCAGCGCCGCCCAGAAGCGTCGTTCTCCATCGAAATGCCGCAGCGCGAGGAATGCCAGGCCCACTGGCAGTAGCCCGACGTACAGCGGATTCCAAACGCTCACAAAGTTGGGCACCACAAACGACACCAGGTCTTGAAACGGAAAACCACTGGCGGCTCTTTGAAACGGCAGGCCGGCGCGCGTGGAGTTGAGGATGAATTGCAGC
>JBQTJD010000355.1:0-5644 GCA_052387475.1 Anaerolineales bacterium
AGCACCAAATGACTGTTCGGCAGCAACGTCTCAGCCGAATGTCGCGCACGCGCGGGCAGAGGGATGATGGCGACGCCGCCCGGCGCCATCACGCTCAACGCCCACGGCGCGACCTCCACCGCCCACAAGTTATGGTTGCGCAAACGATGCGTGACCTGCACGCGTGGCGCATCAGTCGCGAGGCCGAGATCGATTTCTTTTTGGAGGCCGGTGGTTGTTTCAATCGGCGCGATCAGTCGAATGAAGTCGCTGTGATCTTCAAACGTCACGGAATTGTTGTCTGGATAATACGAGCGCGGCACACCCTCCGGCGCGAGCCAAAAGCGATGGCCGCCATACATGCGGAATGCATTGCCGCCCATCTGGCCGTGGTCGTTCGGAAACTCGGCCAAATGATTGGGCCTATCAATGAAACTACACCACACCACGCGCGGCCCCACGTCAGTGGTGACGATCAGCTCGAGGTCGTTGTTGAACAGCCGATAGCAATTCGGCCAGCCGAAGAAGGCACGCCTTTCTACACGCATGAGACCACTTTCTCTTTTTGACCTGAGTTGGACGACGTTCAAAGTATAGTGACCCAAACGAAAAAGACAACCGCCTCAATGAGCGATTGATGCCTGTGTCTTCTCCATCACAGCGGCGAGTACAATTGCGCCCGCCCATGAAATCTCAAGCGACGTTCTGGCTTGTCATCGTCGCCGCCCTGTTCGCCGCCGTCACGCGCTGGGTTGGCGCGCTCACCCTCCCGCCACAAGCCTGGGTGGATGAAATCTGGTTCGCGTTGCGCGCGCGCGACATTGTGCAAACCGGCGAGTGGCCGATCTTTTACAAAACCTTTTGGGGCGGCGTGAACCCGATGCTGGCCTGGCTCACTGCCGGCGCGCAGTGGCTCGCTTTCAGCGACCTCATCGTATCGTCGCGGGTAATCTCCACAACCTTTAGCGTGCTATGCGTGCCGCTGGCCTTCGCGTGCTTTCGCGAAATGTGGCGAGAGTTCCCCTCTCCGGGGCCGCCGTTTTTGCGGCAGGGGGGAGGGGCTAGGGGCGGGGGCCTCTCCGCGGCCCTCATCGCCCTCGTGCTGGCCGGCTTCTTCTCCGTCATCACCCTCAGCCGGTTGGGCACCGAGCCGGCGCTGGCGCTGGCCGCGAGCTTTTTCTGCGTATGGCAACTCAAGCGGGCCGAGCGCCTCGGTAACTGGCTGCCGTTCGCGCTGGCGGGTGCGGGCGCGGGGTGGGCGCAGTACGTCAGCCCGCACGCGCGCTTTATCCTACCGCTCATGGCGCTGTTGAGTTTGCACACGCTATGGATGATAACGCCCACACAACGACGAAAATTTTTCGGCGGATACGCCCTCACCGCGCTGGTGGCCGTCATCGTCGCGCTGCCCATCATCGCCTTCTTCGTGCGTGAGCCGGAATGGTTCCTCGGGCGGGCGCGCGCGGTGACGGTGGGCGCACAGCAAGATCCAATCAACTTTTTGCTCGGCAATACGCGCGCCCTCGCCCTGTCATTCAGCTTTTTTGGCGACGCGAACCCGCGCGACAATCTTGCCCTTCGCCCGCTGTTGGATTGGCTGCAGTCACTCGGCTTTTATCTCGGGTTGGGCTGGGCGCTGCTCAACTTGCGCCCGCAAGTAACCTTGCGCCCGCACGCGCGTGAGTTGTTGCTGTGGCTCGCTGTGATGCTCGTGCCGCCGCTCATCACCGACAACGCGCCATCGTTCAGCCGCTTGATCATGGCCGCGCCGCCGGTGATCGCGCTGATCGTGATTGGATGGGGATGGGCGTGGCGTCAGATTGCTGAACGATGGACTCCGCATGCCGCGACGGTAGCCGCGTGCGCGTGGGTGGCTGGCAGCCTGCTCCTCAACAGCTACGACTATTTCGTCCGCTACACGGCGCAACCGGAGCTGCACACCGCCTTTACCGTCACCGCCGTCAACGTCGCGCGCGATCTGACGGCGCGCGCCCAGACGGAGTCGGTCTTTGTCGAACGCAGCGCCGAAGCTGATGAAGATGTGTACGCGTTTGATTTTCTGCTCACACCGACGCGCGTGCCGCGCCTCGATTTCCGGCAGTGTTTGCCTTTAGTGGATGAGGCGCCCACGCGCACTATCTACGTCGTGTTGAGCGAGCGTGACCGCGTGACGATACCGCAATTGCTGCACGCGTACCCGGCGGCCACGGTCAACGTTATTCCGTTGGAACCGGAGTCGCTGGCCCGCGAGCTGACTCTGGTCGAAGTGCCGGCGGGAACCTCCGCACCGGCATTTGCTCTTGCAGCCAACGCGGAGTTTGCGCCAGGCCTGCGCCTGCTCGGGCATGAGCAGTCCACTGCAACTGCGCGGCCCGGCGAGAGTGTGCTATTTACTTTTTACTGGAAGGCTGAAGCGGCAGTGGCTGAAGACTTGACGCCATTTCTGCACGTGGGTACGGGGTTGAAAGACTCGCGCTTCGTCGTCGGGCATGATGGCGCGCCGTGCCAGGGGTTTTATCCCACGTCGCGCTGGCGCGTGGGGGAGGTGGTGCCCGATCGGTTTGCGGTGGTGCTGCCGCCAGATGCAGTGCCGGGCGTGTACCCACTGGCCTTAGGTTGGTATCGTTACCCCTCGCTCAACCGTTTGCCGCTCACCGAAGCCGATGACGCCTTGCCGGACAATCGCGCCATCATCGGCACGCTTGTCATCGCGCCCTGAGCCTCGCGCCAAGCTGTCAAGGTTTTGTTTTGCTACTTCGCGTTCTTCGCGGCTTCGCGGTTTAATTTTGCGGCCTGACAATTCGCAGCTTCTGCGGCAACCGAACGCGATCAGCGTCGCCCGCACGTAAACGCTCACCGGTCTCCAATTGATACAGCCCGACCTCGATGATGTACTCACCCGGCGGCAGATCATTCGGTATGAGAATCAGATGCGGGTCGATCACCGTCTCGCCGGGTTGCCAGTGCGTCGTGAGCCGAGCGCCGTTACGCGGCAGGCTGTCGGCGCCCGCCAGTTGAAATCCATCGGCGGCGACGAGGTGGACGAAGACCGTGTACGAAACGTCCACAGCAACATCGGTGGTCCAGAAAAGAGTCAGATGTGCGGTATCACCGGCGACGAGTTCGGCGCTGGCGAAGCCAGCGACTGGAGAACCACCTAAGTTGGGCGAAGTCCAACCACGCGGTTCTCCCACGCCCCAACGGGGCACGGCGCTGACGATGCGGAAGCCCGTGAGGATGAGGGTGTTCGCGAAACGGGCAGTCAGCGGAACCCGCGCCGCGAGCGAACCGGCCGGCGTGTCGAAGCTCTGCACCCGGAACGCATCGACAAACTCATCGCGCGTTTTTTCGCAGCATGCCTCCAACTGGCGGCTCACAAAACCATCGGGGTCGAAGACGGGGTTGGGCGCGAATAACAACCGCACGTGCTGATACGCGTTGCGCACCCGCGCCACCTGGGCCTCGGCGGCCTCGTTGCCTCCCTCAGCCCACGGAACTGGCGGCGCCTCCTCAAACGGCAGCGGCGCGCGGTGGTAATACTCAAAGGCCGGGTCGGGCTGGTTGATCAACACAATTTCCTTTTCACGCGCGGTTGCTGTGAGATACGCGCTCAGGGCACGCCAGTCGGGGGCCTTGCGGTACGCGGGATCGAAACGGTAATGCATGATCGATACAATCCCTAACAAGCTGAAGCCGGCGACGAGCAGCAACCTGGCCGCTGAGTGCCATCGCTGCCAGTCCGTGATGCCCACCGCCGCGAGAAGCAGCACACCGGGCAAGCCGGCGATGGCGTACTGTTCAAGGAATACCGGTCGCCACAGCGAGAGCGCGTACAGCAGCAGCGGTATGCCCGGTCCCCACGCCAGCATCCACGCGGCCCGCGCCGGCATTGTCGGCGAGAGGAGAACCGCTTCGCAGTTCTCCAGCGGCGTACCCGCCGCCTGTTGCCGGTTGCGCCGCAGCGCCAGCCAGCCACCGCCAATGATCAACACCGCGAGCAGCAGCCCGCCCAACCACGCGGTGAGAGTGGTCGCGCCTGCAAACGCGCCACCGGCGCTGAAGCTGCCGAGCGTGCGAGCGAGCGCCTCGCTGGCGCTGACTGGTGGAATCCAACTCTTGCTGTGGCCAGAGAGCAGCGGCCATACATACACTGCCCATGGCAAGTATGCCAGGCCGACGACGACCATCGTGATCAGCGCAGAACGCCAGCGCCGCAGGGTGAGCGGCGTCAGCAGCAACGCGGCGCCGACAACGGCGATGGAAAGTGCGGTGAAGTAGTGGAAGCCCAGCGCCAGCCACCACAGCGCGCCAGCCGCCATCCATTGGTGGAGGCGATTATGCCGCGCCGCGCGCCACATGGCCCAGGTCGCGGCGGTGGTTGTCGCCGTGAAAATCGCGTACACGCGCACATCCTGCGCGAACCATAACAGAAAGGGATTCAAAGCCACCCACAGCATGGCGACTAAAGCTGCACGCCGGCCAGCGAGCGAAGAGCCGAGCCGAAACATCAGCGCCGCCGTCAACACGCCCGCCAGCGCCGAGGGCAGGCGCACGGCAAACTCGCTGCGGCCGGCAATCTCCATCCAGTATTTGATGAAAAGATATTGCAGTGCGGGATTGGGTTCACTGACCGCCATCGCCTCGAACATCGTGGCCAGCGGCAAGGAACCGAGGCGCACGCTGAAGGCCTCGTCGCCGCGCAGCGGGTGATGATCAAGCCCGTACACGCACACCCCCGCCGCCAACAGCGTCAACGCCGTTGCGAGCCAGAAAGCTCTTGGGCGGTGGGCGCGACTCATTCGGGTGTCTCCCACTGCATCACCAGCAATTTGCGTTCCGTGAAAAGCGCGAGCCATCTGGTGAGGCGTGAGAGGCGTTTGAAATAGCGCGGCATTTGATCAGGCTCGATGGCGCGAAAGCCAAACCGTTCGTAGAAAGAGCGCAATGGGCTGGCGCAGGTGAGGTAGAGCGGCGCGGTCGTGGCCGAGCGATGTTGCGTGATGAGTTTTTGAATGATGGCCCCGGCGATGCCACGCTTCTGATAATCGGGTCGGGTAGCGACGGACGCCAACTCATGCGAGCCGTCGCCGTGACGCTTGATCTGCGCGGCGCCCACCACTTCGCCCGTCGTGTCATCCACCGCCAGCAGAAAGTGCTCCCACTTCAACCCCATCGGGTTGATGCTGGCTTCGCGGATGATGGCGTTGATTGTTGATTGATCAGCCTCAATGGCCGCGCGAAAGCGGATGTTGGTTGGCGGAAACTTGAAACTGCTCTCGATGCTCATCAGGTATTATCGGAAACGCACTTTACACCAAGGTGACAGTCACTCGGCAAGCAAGCGTGTGGAACTTCCGAGTGCCTGCTGCCCAGTCACCTAAAATCTCTCACGCTGCGAAAGCTGAGTCAACGAATGATCCCAAACTCACCTTACGCAGTCACCCCAGCTTGTCATTCCGAGACGCATAAGCGAAGCGTCATTTTGCGGCGAGGAATCTCTACTTTGGAGCCAGAGACTCCTCGTTCTACGAACGACCGCTTCGCTCGGAGTGACACTCAACAGCGCGTAAGGGGGGTGACGAAAATTTGCAGCGAAGACATGGCAACAGGGTCGCGACGTGGAGCGCCGCCGCCGAAATCAAGCCGCCCACCCACAAGAGCACCG
>JBQTJD010000356.1:0-2601 GCA_052387475.1 Anaerolineales bacterium
GTTGCGGCAGCGACGGCGTCTCTACGCAATACACGGTAGAGACAGGCCGGTAGCCCGTCCCCCATTTTCACAACGACAACCAATTGGGTTACTGCAACTCCACATCCCAACTCGTTCGGCTCGGCACGCGGCCCGCGTCGGCCCAGGCTTGCGCGGTGGCCGAGAGCGTGGCCCAGCGCACGACCGGGTTCGTTGCGAGGCGCGCGACGAAAGCTTCAATGCCGGCGATGTCTTCGCCTGTCTCAGCGACGGTGAGCGTTTGCGGGTGCACCATCACCGTGATGCTCGTCACCGGCGCGTAATCTCCACCCTGGGCGATGGCAGCGGCGCTGCTCGCCGGTTGCCACACGCCCACATCGTTCACATCCGACCCGAAGCCGTGACCGGTCTGCAATACCAGGCCGTACAGCACTTCCGGCGTCCACATCGCGCCGTTACCGGATTGCGCCGCACGGAGCGAGTCAATCTCCGCGACGGTGAGGCCGGAGACAACGGTGTTCGGGTGACCGCCGAGCGCGCTGATTTTTGCCACACACCGGATGCGGTCGGCGGCGGAGTGTGCGTGCACATCCCACTCCACCCCCATCGCTTCGGTGGCGCGGATGACCTCGCCCGCGCGCGACTCGCCCTCCAGCCAGCCGATGTCCGCGCCGATGCTCCACTGCATCCCGGTGGCGGTGGCGCGGCGGAAGAATTCAATCAGCGCGTCAATGTTCTGCGGCTGTCGCTGAGGATTGTTTTCGATGTGCATCGTGCCGGAGACGTAGAGCAGCGGCCCGGTAGAGATGGGCGCCGATGTGATCGTCGCGGTGAGCGCCGCCTCCGTTGCGGGGGCTTGTGTCGGCGCGAGAGGAGCCGCCGGTTCTGCGACCGGCGTGGCCGGCACTGTCGGCGGCACGTCCGTCGCCTTCAACGACACACAGGCCGTAATCACAGTGGCTAGCAGCCTGTCGGAGAGGACAGGCTGGCTGAGTGTAGACTATCGGCATGACACGCAAATTCCGGACAGCCAATTACGATGAAACCTTGAGGCTGTCGATCACCTTGGGCGAAGCGCTGCCACCCAACCACTTGGCGCGCTTCGTGGTGGACGTGATCGGCCAGTTGGACTTGGGAGCGATTTACGCCCGCTATGCGCCTGTAGGGGGTGAAGCCTTGGCGCCCGAGATCCTGCTGGGTCTGCTGTTCTATGGTTACGCGACGGGCGTGTTCAGTTCGCGCAAGATCGAGAAAGCGACCCATGAGCACCTGGCGTTTCGGTACGTCGCGGGTGGGTTGCATCCCGATCACGATACGATCGCGAACTTTCGCAAGACGTTTCTGCCCGAGATCGGGGAACGGTTTGTGCAAGTCCTGCTGCTGGCCAAGCTGGCGGGCGTGCTGAAGCTGGGCAACTTGAGCCTGGATGGCAGCAAGATCCACGCCGATGCTTCCAAGAGCCAGGCCGTCAGTTACAAACGCTTGATCGAGTTGGAAGCGCACCTGCGCGCCGAAGTGCAGGAACTGTTGACCTTGGGTGAGCAAGCCGATCAAGGCGAAGCCAGCTTGCCCAGCGGGTTGGTGGTCGAAGATGAAGTGGCCCTGCGGCAACAGCGGCTGGAGAACCTGGCCAAAGCCAAGGCGGTGCTGGAAGCCCGCGCCCAGGAACGCTATCAAGCGGAACAAGCCGAGTATGAGGCTAAGCAGCGTGCCTACGAAGAGAAAGCCCGGCGCCGCAAACACCGGGGACGCAAGCCCCAGCCGCCCGAGCCGGGACCCCATGACGGCGACCAATACAACTTCACCGACCCAGACTCGCGCATCATGAAGAACAGCACCGACGACGGCTTTGACCAGCATTACAACGCGCAAGCCGCGGTCGACCAAGGCAGTTTGTTGATCGTGGCCTCGGCGCTGTCCAACCATCCCAACGACCAGCGCGAAGTTGAGCCGACGCTGCACGCCCTGGCATCCGAGCTCGGCCAGCCGACGGCAGCCGCGCTGGATAACGGCTTCTTCCGTGCAGCGAATGTCCACACGTTGGAAGCGCGCGGCATTGAAGCCTACATCGCCACCGGCCGCGAACCGCATCACCAGAGTTGGCGCAGTTACTTTGCTGAACAACCGGAGCCGCCGATGCCAGCCTGAAAGAGCAAATGGCTCATAAGCTGCGCACCGACATCGGCCAGGCCCTCTACCGTCTGCGCAAATGCACCGTCGAGCCGGTCATCGGCATCATCAAAGAAGTGTTGGGCTTTCGCCAGTTCTCGTTGCGCGGCCTGGCAGCGGCCGCGGGCGAGTGGTGTCTGGTCTGTCTGGCCTTCAATCTGAAACGCTTGCCTGTCTTGTGGCCCGCGTGAGGGGCAGATCCTCGCACGCCTACTGTCCGAAAAGTCCTCCAGAGGACCGCCGAAACGCTCTCGCATTATGACCCAATCATCACGTACCGCAGCCCAATATGCCCAGTACCTATTCTCTCCGACAGGCTGCTAGGCGGCAGCCAATGGATTCTCAGGATTTATTCGACTTGGGCTTACAAGCCGACTTGGCAATGGTCACGCAGTCACCGATCTCGCGCAGGCGCGTCCTGAAATTGGGACTGCTCGGTATCAGCGCGTTAGT
>JBQTJD010000357.1:0-6235 GCA_052387475.1 Anaerolineales bacterium
GTACAGCCCACCGCCGAGGATGATGGTCAGACTAAACACGAGCAGCGAGCCGCGAAACTGACGCAGCAGCACCAGCGTGTCGCGCAGGTTGATGGCGATGTAGCGCAGCCAGCGCGGCCAGCGGCGGTGGGGAAGCATGCGCGCGATTATATCGGATTGCAGATCTGAGATTTCAGATTGCAGATTGAAAACTTACTCATGCGCCGTTTACTGCTTTTCTGCGATGACAAGCGTGACGACACTGCGCGGTAGCGCAACGCGTTCGAGCCGCGCCGTGAAACCGGCGTCCGCATACCGTGCGAGCAGCGGCGCAAACCAATCGGTGGCCGACTCGCCGGTGACGCGGAACAGCCACTCGGCGAAACGGTCGCGCCAGGCTGGGCCGGTGATTTGAGCGACGGGGACAAAGACCAGCACACCGCCCGACTGCAACACCCGCTTGAACTCCGCAATCGCCGCCGGTGCGATGATGAATTCGGTCGGGAAGGTGGCGAGCAGACTCGGAAACGCGCCGTCGGCAAACGGCAGCGCTCGCACATGCGCCCGCGCCAGCGGCACACTCAATCCATGTTTCTGTATCTTTATAGACGCGATACGGCCCATGGCCCGCGAAAGATCAAGCCCGACCGGCTCGAAGCCCAGCGCGGTCAAATCCAACAGCATGTTGCCGGTGCCGTGCCCGATCTCCAGCACGCGTTTGCCGCGCAGGTGGTTGAGCGTGGTGCGTTGCCAGCTGCGCCACTGGCCCATCGAAACGAAGCGTGAGACCAGGTCATACGTCCATGCAAACTCGTTGTAGAGTACGCGAAAGAAAAACCGCATTATCGCGCGCAACACGCCGACCATGCCGTTATCATATCATCCGCAATTTCGAGTAAACTCGCGGCATGTTGTACCGATGGAAGCAGTGGCTTGTGTGCGTTTGGCTGTGCCTTGCGCTGGCCGTCACGGCCAATGCCGCTGGCGGAACAACCGTGTACTTACCGTTGGTGATCAAAGGCGGCCCGTCGCTCGGCGGCTGCCCGATGTTCCCAGCGGACAATGCCTGGAACCGCGACATCTCAAACGAGCCGGTCGATCCCAACTCCGACAATTTCATCGCCTACATCAGCCAAACGCGCACGATGCTCCATCCCGACTTCGGTGAGCCGGCGGAGTACGGCATCCCGTTCGTCGTCGTCCCCCAATCCCAGCCGCTGGTGCCCATCACGTTCACCGCGTACGGCAACGAGAGCGACCCCGGCCCGTATCCCATCCCCCTGAACGCGCCGGTGGAGGGCGGGTCGAATTCCACCGGTGACCGGCACGTACTGGTGTTGCGTCAGGGCGAGTGCAAGCTGTACGAGATGTACCGCGCCTTTCCCAATGGGGCAGGGTGGAATGCGGCCTCCGGTGCAATTTGGAATTTGAACTCGAACGCGCTGCGCCCGTTCGGCTGGACTTCGGCGGATGCCGCCGGGCTGCCGATCCTGCCGGGGCTGGTGCGCTACGACGAAGTGGCGGCGGGCGCCATCCGACATGCGTTGCGATTTACCGTAGAGGAAACGCGCCGCGCCTATGTGTTGCCGGCGACGCACTTCGCCTCCGACATCACGGACCTCAACGCCCCGCCGATGGGCCTGCGCCTGCGGCTCAAAGCCAGCTATAACCTGGGCACCTTCACCGGCCAATCGCGCGTCATCCTCGAGGCCCTCAAGCGGTACGGGATGATGGTGGCGGACAATGGCTCAAGCTGGTTCATCTCCGGCGCCACCGACTCCCGCTGGGATGACGACGACCTCCGGCAAATCAAAAGCGTCCCCGGCTCGGCCTTCGAGGTCGTAAAAATCCAGCCTGGCACCCTCTTCCCGTAATACGACCCTCGCCCGCGAGTCTAAAGGTTATACATGTGACTGTGGGGTTATTGCGTATATCTATTGGCAGCGATAAAATTCCGTTGCAAATATTTGCAATAACCACAAATCGACATGACTCAAACCACTTCGGACTACTCGACCTTGATCCGCCGCAAGGGCTTCCGCATGACGCCGCAACGCCAGATCATCCTGGATGCCATCAGTGAAATTGGCGGCCACGCCTCCCCGGAAGCCATATACGACAAAGTGCACCAGAGAGCTTCGGCCATCAACCGGGCGACGGTTTATCGCAACCTTGATTTCTTGTGCGATATGCGTTTAGTCGTCGCGGCCCGAATCGGGCGGACGGCGGTTTACGAGCTTGCAGGTACGAAGCCTCATCATCATCTGATCTGCCGCAAGTGCAATTCCGTTTCCCAGTTGGAGACTGAGCATGTCGCGTCGTTTTTTCAACTGGTGGAACGCGAACAGCATTTCCGTGTGGATATGGATCACTTGACCTTGTTTGGACTTTGTCCCAGTTGTCGCCGTTCATCCCAGCGGTGATCGCTCATCAAAGGAGAGACTTCATGTTACGCGCGAACAAATTACTCATGTTTTACGCACTCGTTGCGGTCTGGCTGATGACCACGGCCCTGCACATCCCCGATGGCTTCTTGTCCACGGCGGTTGCGGTCGTAGGCTGGGTGCTGATGATCGGCACAGTGGCATACGCCCTGCGCCAGACGAGCGGCCAATTGGGCGACAAGCAAATTCCGTTGATGGGCGTGCTAGCCGCGTTCATTTTTGCTGCGCAGGCCATCAACTTCCCCGTGGCGGGCGGCACTTCGGGCCACTTGCTCGGCGGGGCGCTGGCCGCCATCATCCTTGGGCCGTGGGCGGCTGTCCTCATCATGACCAGCGTGTTGGCGCTGCAAGCGATCTTGTTTCAGGATGGCGGCTTGCTGGCGCTGGGCTTCAACATCATCAATATGGGTGTGCTCACGGCGTTCACCGGCTATTTCACGTATCAACTATTGCGCCGTGTGTTGGGCGAGGGTCGCAATAGCCTGTTGGCCGCAGGGGCCATCGGAGCGTGGCTATCGGTCATGGTCGGCGCGATTGCCACTGCAATTCAGTTGGCGATTTCCGGCACAACTCCACTCGGGGTGGCGCTCCCAGCAATGGCCGGCGTGCACGCCCTCATCGGCGTCGGCGAGGCCATCATCACCGTCGGCGCGCTGACGTTCATCTATGCCACCCGGCGCGACCTGCTGAACATCGGCGAGAGTGCGCCGGGCAAACTCAGCGCCACCTGGTGGCTCGGCGGGTTGGCCGTGTCGCTGGTCGTGGCTGTGTTTTCCTTTGCGGCCAGCGCCGACCCCGACGGTTTGGAGCGCGTGGCGGAGGACACCGGCTTCCTCGGCGCGGCGCAGGACCCGCTGTACAACATCTTCCCGGACTACACGTTGCCGTTCATTAATGACCCGTTGATCTCCGGCATCCTGGCCGTCATCGTCGGCACGCTCATCGTGTTTGGCGTCGCGTTTGGTATCGCCCGTCTGCAAAGCCGCAAGGCGAGCATGTAGGGTGACGCCTTGCACATCGATTTAGCCGACCACTATCACCGTGGGTCGAGCCGGTTGCATCGGCTCGACCCACGCGTCAAGATTGTCGCCACGTTGCTGTTCATCTTCGTGGCGACGATTCTGCCGGCGACGAACGCGGGCACCTGGGTGGCATTCGCTTTACTGTTCGTCACAACGCTGGTGCTGGCTGCACAATCGGGCCTCGGGGTGACGTATGCACTGCGTCGCTCGTTCGTGGCGTTGCCTTTTGCGCTGGCGGCTATCACCTTGCCGTTCACGTTGCGCGGGCAGACCATTGCCGAATTTGGCGGGTTGACGATGAGCCTGGAGGGGACGCTGCGCTTCCTCAGCATCGTGGTCAAATCGTGGATTTCGGTTCAATTGGCGATCCTGCTCACCGTCACAACCGCCTTCCCCGATATGCTCTGGGCGTTGCGTGCTTTGCATGTGCCGCGACCGCTCATCAGCATTGTGGCCTTCATGTATCGCTATATGTTCGTGCTGGCGGATGAGTCGCTGCGCTTACGGCGAGCGCGGGCGGCGCGGGCGGCGCAAGGCGCGGGCCGGAGCGGCGGCAGTCTGGTATGGCGCGGCAAGGTGGCCGGCGGCATGGTGGGCAACCTGGCGTTGCGCGCTTTCGAGCGTAGCGAACGAATTTACAATGCCATGCTCTCGCGTGGCTATCGGGGCGAGTTGAAGACGCTCACGCCGCCGGTCATGGCCGAGCCCGATCGGTACGCGTTGGCGGGGTGGGTATCGTTTTTGGCGATGGTGACTTTGATTGGTTTTGTCTTTTGATTTCAAACCTTATGCATCACACGATTCAAGTTAACGATTTGCGTTTCAACTATCCCGACGGCCATGTCGCATTGCGGGGTGTGACCCTGCACATTGAGCCCGGCGAAAAAGTAGCGTTGGTCGGCCCGAACGGCGCCGGGAAATCCACGCTGATGTTGCATCTTAACGGCATTCTGCGCAGCAACGGCGGCGACGTGCGCGTATGCGATATGCCCGTGCGGGACGATACACTCGGCAAAGTCCGCGCGGCGGTGGGCCTGGTGTTTCAAGACCCGGATGATCAGTTGTTTTCTCCAACAGTTTTTGAGGATGTGGCGTTTGGCCCGCTACACATGGGGCTGCCCGAAGGGGAAGTGCGCCAGCGGGTGGATCACGCGCTGCAGGCGGTTGGCATGGCGGCCTATCGTGATCGTGTTTCCCACCACCTGAGCGTGGGCGAAAAGAAACGTATCGCCATTGCCACCGTCATCTCGATGGACCCCGAGATTTTGGTGATGGATGAGCCTTCTGCCGGATTGGATCCGCGCGCACGGCGTAGCCTCATCAATCTGCTCCATAGCCTTCCGCAGACGATGTTGGTGTCCACCCACGACATCCGCCTGGTCGAGGAAGTTTTTCCGCGCACCGTGATCATGGATCAAGGACAGGTCGTGGCCGACGGCGCGACCTCACACCTCCTCGACGACGCGCAGTTGCTGGAAGCCCATGGTCTCGAGGTTTATTGACTCACCTTACCCCGCACCCGTACCTGTCATTCCGAGCCGCGTTTTTTGCGGCGAGGAATCTCTACTGATGACCAGAGATTCCTCGCTTCGCTCGGAATGACATCCATCTTTTGCGTAAGGTGAGTTATTGAGTCGTTTGCCAGTAGTCGCAAGCTGTGGAACAATGCCGAGTACAGATTAGCCCTGCGAGTGAACAGGGCTGATTTATTTCTATGCCTTCGACACGCTTCTCCGCAGCGGCATTAGCATTGGCCCTGACCATATTGGCCTGTCAGACGCTGAACTCAGAGCCAACTCCCAGCCTGCCACCTGGGGTGCTGTTGGTAGATGATTTCTCTGACCCGTCCAGTGGGTGGGCGACCGGTGCGGATACCGATGGCTCGCTGGACTATGAGCGCGGGCAATACGCGTTTCGCGTCCAGACGGGCAGTTACTTTACCTGGGGCAATTTGTCGCGGCGAGAGTTTGACAACGTCCGGATTGAAGTGGAAGTGGACAACCAGAGCGCCTCCACCGAGCCGACGTTCGGGGTGATCTGCCATTATCAAGACTCAGCCAACTTTTATTATGCCGGTTTCGGCTCGGATGGCTATTACGCCATCGTGCGGAGCGAAGATGGGGCCGATACATTTTTATCCGCCGAGCGCGCCGAGTGGGCGCCCTCCGACGCCATCACTACAAACGCCGACGCTTACACACTCGCGGTTGAATGCGCCAATGGCACAATCACCCTCCAGGTTGATGGCGCTGTAATTGCCAGTGCAGAAGACGCCACGTTCGCCTCCGGCCAGATTGGGTTATTTGTGCTGACGTTTGATCAACCCGAAGCGCATGTTCGGTTCGACAATCTACAAATTTCCGAGGTGAAATAGCATGGCCGCATCTGCCTATGGCGCTGAACTGCAACCCTTCGCCGGCATCGCCTCGTTTATGCGCTGTCCGGTGACCCGCGACCTTGCCGGAGTCGATGTTGCCGTCATCGGTGTGCCGTTCGACGGGGGCACTTCGTATCGCAGCGGCACACGCTTTGGGCCGCGCAAAATCCGCGAAGCGTCGCTCATGCTGTGGGGCTACAACAATCCACTGGCCGTCAAACCGTTGGATGTCTTGCGGGTGGTGGATTATGGCGATGCGGATGTCATCCCTCCCTCCATCCTCGATACCATGGAGAACATTACACGCGAAGTGAGCGCCATCGTGAATGCGGGCGTCTGCGTCATCGCGTTGGGCGGCGATCATTCCATCAGCTTGCCATTGTTGCGGGCGCACGCGCAGAAGCATGGCCCAT
>JBQTJD010000358.1:0-1947 GCA_052387475.1 Anaerolineales bacterium
ATCATCCAGCCCATGTCCGTAAACCAGAACATCACATCGCCGGGATGGACATCGGTGCCGAAGGCCATATCCTGCGCGGCCTTCACCGGAAAGCCGCAGTGGGTGTGTACCGCGCCCTTTGGCTTGCCCGTCGTGCCCGAGGTGTAGATGATCATCAATGGATCTTCGGCGGCCATGATCTCTGCCTCGGCGAAACCGGACTGCATCGGCACAAGGTCGTGCCACCACTGGTCGCGTCCGCCTTTCATGGCAACAGCATTCCCAGCGTATTTGAAAACGATGACTTCGCGCAGCGTGGGGATTTGCGTGGCGGCTTCGTCGGCCGCCGGTTTCATCGGCACGAGTTGACCACGCCGAAAGAAGCCGTCCGCTATAAACAAGCCTACCGCGCCGGCGTCGTTCATCCGGGAGGCGATGGCGCTCGCGCCGTAGCCGCTGAATAACGGCAGCACGATCCCGCCGAGTTTGACGATGGCGAGCAGGGCGATGACGATTTCGGGCGTCAGCGGCATGAACAACCCGATGGCGTCGCCCTTTTTGAATCCCAGTTGCCGGAGCGCGTTGGTACAGTGGTTGACCTCGCGATACAGATCGGCATACGTGAAGGTTCGGGTTGCGCCGTCTTCGCCTTCCCACACGATGGCCGGGCGATTGGCCAGCTTGGGATCGGCGTAATGCGAGTCAATGCACGTCTGCACAATGTTGAGCCGCCCGCCGACGCACCAGCGCGGCCACTGCGGGCCACGGCTCAAATCCACGACCTGGTTGTACGGCGTCTGAAAGCGCACCTTGAGAAATTTCAATACGGCATCGGTGAACCAGGCGATGTCCGTCGTTGACCGCTGCATGAGCGCGTCATAGCCCAGCAGGCCGTGCTCTTGCATGAACTGTGTGAGATTGGCGCGCGCGATGTAGTCAGAAGTGGGGCGCCAGACGATCTCGCCGCCAAAGGTGAATTCATCAGCCATGTGTGAGTCTCCGCGTGATCACTGGGTTACCATCTAAACTCTAGTTGTTCCATTGCTTTGCGAAACTGAGGGAAAGTAATAGGCCATAACAGTACACCCGTTGTGGCTAGGCCCCCTCCCGCTACCGCGAAGCCTACGATCCATGTTTCCCGAAGTCCAAGCCAAAAAACTGAGATTGAAAGAAACACTACCAAATGGCTTTGGTGCATGAATAGCTGGGAGAAGGTTGGCGTGGCTGGGGTAAGCTTGGGGTATGGCAAATACAACCAAAGCACTCCGGCCACGCCGGCAGGCACGATACCACATTCGGAACTGGCGCGAGTACGAGCGGGCCTTGGTCAAGCGCGGCGCGTTGACGCTGTGGGTGGACGCAGCGGTGGCGAGCCAATGGTGGCATGTGGGGCCGAAGCAGCGTGGGGCGTCGGCCCGAAGATGCGGCAAAATCTCGAAGCGCTGGGGATGAAGAAGGTCGGTGACTTGGCCGTCTGGCCGGAGGACGACCTGGTGCGCCGCTTCGGTGAGTGGGGCCGCGCACTGGCCCGGCACGCCAAAGGCCTCGACGACCGCCCGGTGACAAACGATTACGAGGCCAAATCTATTTCGAACGAGACCACCTTCGCCCGCGATGTGACCGACGGCGAGACTCTGCGCAACAAAATCCTCCAATTCTCTGAAGAAGTCGCCGCCAATCTTCGGCGTGATGGGCTGGCCGCGCGCACCGTAAAGATCAAAGTGCGCTGGCCGCCGTTCGAAACGATCACCCGCCAGACTACGCTCGCGCAGCCCACCGACCTCGACAATGAAATCTTCACGGCGGCGTGGGCGCTGTTCAACAAAGTGTGGGGGCCGGGCAAGCGGGTGCGCCTCATCGGTGTCGGCGTGACCGGGCTGATGGAGTCGGCGCGGCAGATGGAGTTGTTCGCCGAGCCGAAGCAGGATCGCGCGGCGAAAGTGGCGAAGGCGGTGGACGCTATCCGCG
>JBQTJD010000359.1:0-3665 GCA_052387475.1 Anaerolineales bacterium
GCAACCGCGCCGCCGAACGCGAGGCCGATGACTACGTCAGCCCGAGGTGGGGCTTTGCCTGGCCGGCCAACCGCCACATCATGTACAGCCGCGCCTCGGCGGACGCCGCCGGCAACCCGTGGAGCGAGCGCAAGAAATACACGTACTGGGATGGGACGAAAGAAACCAAAGATGCCGCCGGCAATACCATTACCGGCGCGTGGGTCAATGCGTACGGCGACGGCATTGACTTCCCCACGACCAAGCCTCCGGATGCGCAACCCAAAGAAAACGGAATCGGCCTGGATGCTTTCGATGGGAGCAGCCCGGCCATTATGAAACCGGATGGCAAGTTCTGGCTGTTCGCGCCGAGCGGCGCGGTGGATGGGCCAATGCCCACGCATTACGAGCCGTGGGAGTCGCCCGTCACTAATCCGGTCTACAAGCAGCAACGCAACCCGGTCGCCAAGATCTGGGAAGTGCCCGGCAACCCGTATCACAATCCGGAAGATGCCGCCAAGTATCCGATCGTCGTCTCCACGTATCGCCTCACCGAACACTACCTCTCTGGCGTGATGAGCCGCTGGCTGCCCTGGCTGGCGGAGCTGATGCCGGAACTGTTCGTAGAGATGAGCCACGAACTGGCGGAGGAAAAAGGCGTCAACAACGGCGACTGGGTGACGGTGGTGACCGCGCGCGGCGAAGTGGAAGGCCGGGCGCTGGTGACGCGCCGGATGCGGCCGTTTCTGATCGATAGCAAAACCGTCCACGAGATCGGCCTCCCCTGGCCCGGGGGTTATATGGGCCTGGCGCGCGGCGACGTGACCAACGACATCAGCGCACTGGTGGCCGACCCGAATGTGACCATCCACGAGGGCAAGGTATTCTCGTGCGACCTGCGACCAGGCCAACGCTCAGCGCCCGCACCCGATATCTACCAGCAGAACGTTGCCCAACACATCGGGCCGGAAGTGACGCTCGCCAGCCTGACCTGCAACGACTCGCTGGGGGAGGTGTGCAATGCCTAAAGGGATGTTCGTCGACACCTCTATCTGCATCGGCTGTAAAGCCTGCCAGGTGGCCTGCAAGGAGTGGAACGAGTTAGACGGCGAGCCGGCGCACTTTGCCGAAGTGAATGGCGCGCTCAAGGCCATCAACTTCACCGGCAACTCGTACGACAACACCGGCGAGCTCTCGGCCACCAACTGGCGGCGCGTGCGCTTCATCGAGCGCGGCTCATCGCTGGAAGGCAACATGGCCTGGTACATGATGAGCGACTCGTGCAAGCACTGCGTGCAGGCCGGCTGCTTGGAGGTCTGCCCCACGCACGCCCTCATCCGCACCGACCTCGACAATGTCATCATCCAGCAGGATGTGTGCAACGGCTGCCGCGCTTGCATCGGCGCGTGTCCGTTCGGCGTCATCAGCTACAACCACCGCACCGGCCGTGTCAACAAGTGCACGTTGTGCGATGATCGCATCCACGCCGGTCTCGAGACCGCCTGCGCCAAAGTCTGCCCCACCGATTCCATCGTCTTTGGCGAGGTGGCCGAACTGCGCGCCCAGGCGCGGACGCGCGTGAACACCCTCAAGGCCCTCGGCCACAGCAAGGCCCGTATCTATGGGGATACCGACATGCTCGGCGGGCTGAACGTCTTCTTTCTCCTGCTCGATGAGCCGGAAGTGTACGGCCAGCCGCGCAACCCGCAACTGCCGCAGAAGAATCTTGTGCCCGGCTCCATCGCCAGCATCGCTGCGGCGGTCGTCGTCGGCTTGTCGGCAATCTTCGCCTTCCGCAGCCGCGGCCTCAAGAAGGAGGCGGATCATGCCTGAACTGGGACCGATCCCGTTTTGGGAATGGTGGGTGGTGCTGTACTTCTTCGCGGGCGGCATCGCCGGCGGCGCGTTTGTCATCGCCGCCATCGTCGATCTGTTTGGCCGCCCCGAGGACCGCCCCATCGCGCGCATGGGCTACCTCATCGCGCTGCCGCTCTTGCCCCTCTGCGGGCTGGCCCTCATCCTCGATCTGGGCGAGCCGCTGCGCTTCTGGCACATGCTCGTCTACTCCAAGACTCTGTTGCCTGATCCGGTGTGGGATTCGCCCATCTCGGTTGGCTCGTATGCGCTGCTGGTGTTCAGCGCCTTCAGCGGCCTGATGTTCCTGGCCACACTCGGGGAGATGGGCGTCCGCCCATTCCGCTGGTTCCACGACATCCTCGTCGGTCCGGTGCGCGCGATCGTGCTGTTCCTGGGCAGCCTGTCGGCGTTCTTCCTAGCCTCGTACACCGGCGTGCTGCTGGCGCATACGCGCTATCCCGTCTGGGCTGACTCGCCGCTGATGGGCGCGCTCTTCCTGGCTTCCTCCGCCTCCACCGGCATGGCCGCGATCGCTCTTGGCCTATGGCTCACCCGGGCAGACCTGGGCGAAGGGGCGGGCTGGAACCGGTTGAAGCTGGCTGATAGCCTGACGATGATCCTCGAGATCGTGCTACTGATTGCGCTCCTGGCCTGGGTGGGGTCCGCGACGCTGGACTTCCTGTTCGGTCGTCCCTTCAATGCCATCCTCCTCGTCGGCGTGGTGCTGATCGTGGGACTGCTCATCCCGCTGGCGTTGCAGTTCCGCTCCGGCTTTCAAGGCGTGAAGAGCACGACGACCATGACCGTGCTGGCGGCGCTGCTTATCCTCATCGGCGGGCTGGCCCTGCGCACGGTAATGGTGATGGGTGTGCAAGGACTGCTGTAAGCAGAAGGCAGAAGGCAAAAGGCTGGCTGGCCTGTTCTGCCCACTGCCTTCTGCTTTCTGCCTATTGTCCTTCTGGAGACTGCTATGGCTGGTCGAGACGGCAAAGGTGAACGGTTCGTCCCCGGTTCGCGCAAGCAAGACCGCACGGTGGATGATGCGCTGAGGACGATGGAGCGCCTGGCCGCATGGCTGGAGACGGCGCGGGATGAGAACGTGTGGGGGAAGATTGATGATCCGCTGGAAGCCGCGATGCTGCACGGGATGCTGGTTCATCTGCAGCAGGAGATGGAGGCGTTGATCGCGCTGGGTGGCGACGAATTGGTGGAAACCGTCTACCGCCTGCGCGCCCTCGCCGCGCGGGAGGCCTGATGCCGAGCAGCCATCCGCCTGACCCGGCCACCGTCTCGGCCCTGAAGCGGCTCGATCAGCTCGCACAATCTGCGCCCGACCTGGCGGATACCATCGCCTTCTACCGCGCCACGATCCCGCTGTTAAGCGAAGCCCAGTCCACGGCTGAGCCTTTCAGGCTTGATCCCGAAATCGCTCAACAAAAATTGCAGAAGGGCCAGCCGCTGCTCGTCGGCGAGGACTTGCCGTTGGATGTGAACGCCGCGAGTGATCTCTTCCTGAAATTGTGCCGCGTCCTGGAACGCGCGCCCTCATCGGCTATTGGGCGAAAGACCGGTTGGTCATTCTTCTCGGAGCGAACAGCCGGCCGCTCGCTCGGGGCAGAGCAAACTCGGCGCGCAGTGGAGAGAGGCGAGATGGATCTCGTGGAGGTGTGGCAAGCTCTGATGATCGGTGACTGGCGACGTGCTGAACTGGCCGCCTCAGTCTTGAAGTTGGACGCTGGCCTGCTCCGCCTGCTGGCTGAGAACAGCCTGCGACCGGCCTTCCGGGCATGGGCGAAATCATTGCGTGGATTGGATTTCGATCACTGGCT
>JBQTJD010000360.1:0-6533 GCA_052387475.1 Anaerolineales bacterium
AGGATGACGAGGGTGACGCCCGCCGGGCCGGCATTCTTCTGCGCACCGGCGTAGATCAGCGCGTACTTGCGGACGTCGAGCGGGCGGCTGACAAAATCCGATGACGCATCGCACACCAGCGGCACACTCTCCAGTGGAACCGGCTCCGCGCCGAACTCCACGCCGTGAATGGTCTCGTTCGAGCAGAAGTAGAGGTAGGCCGCGTTCGGGTCGAGTTGTAGTTCGGATTGAGCAGGCAGACGAGTGAACTTTTCGCCCTCGGCGCTGAAGGCGACGCGCGCCGCGCCGAGCTTCTCGGCTTCTTTGATCGCGCCCTTCGACCACGCCCCGGTGACGATGTAATCGGCGGAGCCGGTGGCGCGCAGGTTCATCGGCACCATCGCGAACTGCAACGTCGCGCCGCCCTGCAAAAACATTACTGCGTAATCGTCTGGGATGCCGTACAACGCGCGCAGGTCGGCCTCCGCCTCGCCGATGATGGTTTCAAACGCAGCCGAGCGATGGCTCATCTCGAGCACGCCCATGCCCGTGCCGCGCCAGTTGAGAAGCTCGGCTTGCGCCTGTTCGAGCACCGGCAGCGGCAATGTCGCCGGCCCGGCGGAGAAGTTATGAATGCGCCCGTGAGGCAAGGTCATTGCTGTCCCTTTCATGTGAACCGCGAAGACGCGAAGACCGAGTGAACAAGCGGATTATAGCGCAGTGATTTTGTCTGGTTGTGGTGCATTCTTTGCGTCCTTCGCGTCTTTGCGGTGAAAATCACTTCGCGTACAATTGCGGCCATGCCCATCCAATATCGCTCGGACGCGCTCAAACAAAGCCTGCAAACGCTGCACCGCAACGCGCCCGCCGTGCGCGGCAGCGCCATCATCACGCAGGATGGGCTGGTGATTGCCGCGCACCCACCGGGCTGGGATGCGGCCGACATCAACGACCCGACTGGCGGCGAGCACGTAGCCGCGCTGGCCGCCGTTGTGGCGACGCAGGCTGAGCGCACGCTCACCCGACTGGCGCAAGGGCAGATGCAGCGCGTATTGATGGAAGGTGAACACGGCACCATCGCTGTGCTGCCCATCACTAACGACTCGGCGTTAGCGGTACTGATTCAAAAGGACGCTAAACTCGGCCTGACGCTGCACGCCGCCAAGCAAGCCGCCGATTCGCTCCGCGCCGTGCTGCAAAAATCCAGCTAGCTTTTCAGGAACACAATCAAGAGGCAAGCACCCTTCGACTGCGCGGCCAAACGCGGGTCGCTCCGCTCAGGACGCTTATGTGATTTGCTGATTGTCAACTACTTTGGGTGATTGGTCTTGGTCTGCATTCGCACGCAATTGCTCGCGCAACGTATTGATGGGCAGGCGCTGGCCGGTCGCGGCCTCCTCGAAAAACCAGTGCTCCCAGCCATTGCAGGACAATGCGTTCTGCACCGCGCGGCCCACGGCGTGAATGGAGCCGGTCGCGCCGTTGTGGCGGATCGCGCCACTGGCTAACACGGTGGCGACGACTTTCCCCTGCTTGCCAAAATACAGTTGTTGCCCCGGTTGCAGCAATCCATTTTCGAGCAGCGCGCCAAAGGGGATTCGGCGCGCGCCGCGTTTCTCGGGCATGACATACACGCTGTCATCCTCGAGCACCGGCGGAGTGATGCCGTCGAGCCGTTGCCGTGCGAGCTCAACGTAGTGCGCGTCCTTCTCGATGCCGATGTAATGCCGGCGGAGCTTCTTCGCCAACGCGCCGGTCGTGCCGGTGCCGAAGAACGGATCGAGGACGACGTCGCCGGGGTTGGTGCTGGAGAGGAGGACGCGATACAACAGGGCCTCCGGCTTCTGCGTGGGATGAGCCTTTTGCCCGTTGACCCGCAGCCGTTCCTTGCCCGTGCACAGGCCGAAGTGCCAGTCGCTCCGCATTTGCAATTCATCGTTGAGTGACTTCATGGCGCGATAATTGAAAGTGTATTTCGCGCCGCGCTGCTTCTGCGCCCACAGCAACGTCTCATGCGCGTTGGTAAAGCGCACACCCCGAAAATTGGGCATCGGGTTAGTCTTTAGCCAGACCACATCGTTGAGCAGCCAGTATTCGAGGTCTTGCAGAATAGAGCCGACGCGGTAGATGTTGTGATATGAGCCGATGACCCACAACGTGCCCGTGTCTTTCAACACGCGGCGACAGGCGGTGAGCCACGCGCGCGTGAAGGCGTCATACTCGGCCAGGCTGGAGAAGCGGTCCCACTCATCGTCCACCGCGTCCACCTTCGTCATGTTCGGGCGGTAGAGTTCATTCTGCAATTGCAGGTTGTACGGCGGGTCGGCGAAGATCACATCCACCGACTTTTCCGGCAACTGATAGAGGAGCCGCGTGCAGTCACCGTGAAGGGTTTGGTCGAGCGGGAGGGAAGCCGCTTCAACTGTGGGCGTTGTGGGATGGGAGCCGTTTCTCGATTTCATCATCAGTCATCCACGATTTGCTTATGCCCGGCCGGGCACGTGCCATAGGTGCAATCGTAAAAACCCTCATCGAACTGCAGCGGGCCAATGCGCCAGCTTTGCTGGCGAGAGAGAACCGCGAAAGCGGTTCTCCAACGCAAGCTTCGCTTGCGTCCGTGCCAGCATTTCTCGCAATATACTTTGTCGCACTCGCGACAGTGAAAAGCCACGTGGTCGGGGTTCCAATCGCGGCGCAGCGCCACGAAATCACAACTCCCAATCGCTTCGAGCCGAGCGCATAACGCCGCGTAGTCGCCTGGGAGGATCAGGTGGCCCAAGAAGCCGGTGCGCTCCAAGCGGTCGCCTTTCAGGTAAGACTGCGGGCTTTCCATTCCAGCAGGATACACCGCGAACTCGGCAGCGGGGCCGCCGCATTGGTCGCACTTCACGGTCACACGACGTACCTCGCGCATCTCACAACGCGGTGGCGATGGCCGTGCACAGCAGCACCAAGGCCGCGCATACAAGATTGAGCCACATGAGCAGCGACTCGCGCTTCCGCAGGGATTCCGCTTCCGTAACGGGAACCGGCTTCCCCCGGTCAGCCAGCAACGCCAATCGCGCCAGCGCCGGCTGAATCCACAATTGCATCATCAAGCCAATCACCACCATCCCTGCGACGACCACATGCTTGAGCAAAATCGCCAGCGCCCACGCGTTCTCAATCTGCAACCAGCCACGATAGTTTTTGTCCGCCGTCATCTGAAACAGGCCCGTGCCCACCAGCACCGCCAGACTCAGCCACGCCCACGGATTGAAGCGGCGGTGCAACTCGGCGAAGACTGTGGCCGATTGGACTCCGAGCCGCGCGTGCAGTGTGGGCCACACGATGAGGGCCATGAGCGCCAGCCCACCCACCCACACCACGGTGGCGAGCAGGTGCAGCCAATACATCAGCGCCAGCACCCAGGTCGGCATCGCGGCGAATTGTAGAGTCTCCGAGTCAAATCTGCAACGTAGACCGCTGCGGTCTCTTCAGGCGTATAATCCCGTCAGCGAACTGTCCGGCCCGGCGCGGCGGGCGTGCTCTATAATCACCCTATCCAACAAGGAGAATGACTATGCCAGGATTATTCGAAGCAGGCGGGGTGTTTGGACTCTGTCTCATCGGCGTGGTGTTGCTCGTCGCCGCCGGCATACTGGTCACCTCGGTGCGCATCGTGCCGGAGTATCAGCGGCTGGTGGTGCTGCGGCTCGGGCGCGTCCTGGGGCAGAAGGGGCCAGGCCTCGTGCTGTTGTTGCCGATCGTTGATCAGGCGCGTATCGTGGATTTGCGCGAGCAGGTGCGCGAAGTGCCGCATCAAACCTCCATCACCAAAGACAACGCGCCGATCTCGATTGACTTCCTGTGGTTTTACAAAGTCGTCGAGGCCACGCTGACGGTGGTGGGCGTCGGCAACTTCGAGTTGGCGGCAGCCGGCATCGCCACCACCACCTTGCGCTCGGTCATCGGCGGCATCCCGCTGGACGATGTGCTCTCGCAACGTGAGCACATCAACCAGACCTTGCGCGCGAAGCTTGATGAGGTCACCGAGCGTTGGGGCGTCAAAGTTACCAACGTCGAAATCCGCGAGATCATCCCGCCCCGCGATGTGCAGGATGCGATGAACCGGCAGATGTCGGCCGAGCGCACGCGGCGCGCTCTGGTCACCGAATCGACCGGCGACAAAGAGGCGGCCATCAACCGCGCCGAGGGCACCAAGCAGGCGGCGATCCTGGGGGCCGAAGGCGAGCGGCAGTCCAACATCCTGCGCGCGGAAGGTGAGAAGCAGGCGCAGCTCCTGCGCGCCGAGGGCTTCGCCTCCGCTCTGGAGAAGATTTACGCCTCCGCGCAGGACATTGATCAAAAGACGATGACGCTGCAATACTTCGAGGCGCTCAAGGCGCTCGGCGCCAGCCCGGCCACGAAGTACATCTTCCCGATGGAGTTCACGTCGCTGATCAGCAATTTTGTCGGCAATCGTGACAACAAATAATGTGACGGGTGACAAGTGGCAGGTGACTGGGGTTTCCCCTCGTCACCCGTCACTCGCCACTTCAATCACATCAACCAATCTGTTTGACCTCGCCGCGCTGTGGCCTCTCGAGCGCGCGTGCTTCGGGCCAGACGCGTGGGGAATTGTGGAGTTGGGCCTCACGCTGCTCACCTCCGCTGTGCGGCTGAAGATGGTGGAAGGTGAGCGGCCTATCGGTTTCTTGCTTGCGGAGCGCAACTTCTGGGGCAACGAGGGTCTGATCACCGTTCTCGGTGTGCATCCCGACTATCAGCGTCGTGGCCTCGGGCGGCAGTTGCTCGCCGCCGCCGAGGCGCAACTGAACACACCGCGCTACAAACTCACCGTACGCGTGAGCAATGCCCCGGCCATCGCGTTGTACGAGCAGTGCGGCTACCAGCGTGTGAGCCGCGTGGCCCGATACTACGCACGCGGCGAGGATGGCTGGGTGATGCAGAAAACAGTGGACGCGGATACGCGCGGATGAACGCTCATTGTTTTATCGGCGTCAATCCGCGTTCATCCGCGTCCGATGCCGTGCTTGATTGAACCTCATCTGTCTGCTAAAATCTCGCCCGCTTTCGCAAACTGGCGTGAGCGTCGCACGCGATGCGTGCTTAGCGCAATCAGGGCGTTGTACCCTTCGCCCGAATGCTTCTGTGGAAAGGGCTTGATCCCCATGAAAGTGCTGTTGCTCAAAGACGTTTATAAACTGGGCCACGCCGGCGATGTGAAGAAGGTCGCCGATGGCTACGGCCGCAACTACCTGCTGCCGCAGCGGCTGGCAGTGCTGGCGTCGTCCAGCGCGCTCAAGCAGGCCGAGACCCTGCGGCAGAACGCCGCCATCTCCCGCGCCAAGTTGAACGACGAACTCAAGGGCGTGGCCGATCAGTTGAACGCACTCACCCTCACCTTCCCCATGAAGGCGGGCGAGACGGGCAAGTTGTACGGCTCTATCACCGCCGCCAACATCGCGGCCAAGATCAAAGAGCAGTCCGGGCTGGAGATTGACCGCCGCAACATCCCCGCGCAGCCCATCCGCGAGTTGGGCGAGTCCAAAGTGGCGGTGCGCCTCACAGCGGATTTGATCGCGCAGGTAAAGGTCATCGTGCACCGCGAGGGCGAGGCAATCAAGACCGTCGCCGAACCGGCAGCGCCGCCTGCGGCGGAAGTCGAAGGCCCAGCGGCATAACCGATCCGGAGGCAGTGGTCGAATCACAAAAGCCATCGGCACTATAATGCCGGTGGCTTTTTCTCTATGACGACCATCGGCGAAGAATTGCGCGCGGCCCGCGAGGCGAAGGGCGTTTCGCTTGAGGATGCGGAACGCGCCACGCGCATCCGCCTCAAGTTCCTGACAGCCATGGAGGCCAGCGATCTCTCGGCCTTCGCCTCACCTGCACAGGCGCGCGGCTTCCTGCGGAACTATGCCGCCTACCTCGGGTTGGACGCTGAGGCGCTGTTGGCGAGCTTTGTGCCGGCGGCCCGCCGGCCGCGCGTCGCCGCACCAGTTAATGGCCGAACACCGGCGCAGGGCATGCCGCCGGTGCGGTTGCCGTGGTATCGTCGGCTCTTCACCCGCGACCTCTTCATCGGGGTGCTGGTGACGGCGCTAGTGTTGCTCGTGTTGGGTTGGGGCGTGTGGCAATTTTCGCTCGGCGTGCTCAATCCACTGACGGAAACGGCCACGCCCACGCGCCGCCCGGCGTCGCTTGCCTTCAGCACGCT
The DNA here is from genome assembly GCA_052387475.1 of Anaerolineales bacterium. Classification (GTDB taxonomy): domain Bacteria; phylum Chloroflexota; class Anaerolineae; order Anaerolineales; family UBA6663; genus JANWXR01. The sequence continues at coordinate 6,203 of JBQTJD010000360.1, forward strand.
GGCCGCCACGGGCACACCAACTCAGCCGGTGGAGACCCCGACCGCGCCGCTACCTACGGCCCTGCCCAATTACGTCGGCGTGAACGTGGTAGTGCGAGCCGAGCAGCGCCTGTGGCTGCGTGTGGTGGTGGATGGCGCAGAAAGTTTCGTCGGGCAGATGGTGGCGGGCGAGACGCGCGAATTCGTCGGCAACACAGTCGTGGAATTGTGGACCGGTAATGGGCGCGGGACGCGGGTGGTGTTCAACGGCAACGATCAGGGCGTGCTCGGCAACTTTGGCGAAGTAGTGATACGCTTGTGGACGCTCGAGGGCGCGGTGACGCCGACGCCC
>JBQTJD010000361.1:0-2498 GCA_052387475.1 Anaerolineales bacterium
GACCGCCGAGCTCTGGCATTCTTGCAGCGTGTACATCCTTACCTGGTAATTCAGCGTAAGAAGCTACGTGCTGATTTGCTGTTGACGGGCTACTTGGCTTGCACACCGAGAAATGGTCGGTATTCGCCCGAAATGGCAGCGCGAAAGCAGGCGCTCGTCCGGCAGTTTCACTCCTTACCCTAGTGCTCCATATCCGTTGTGACTTAGGAGTCTATGAGTCGATGCAGGGCTTACGTCTTTCGACATCACCCCTCAGGGTTAGCACTTGGCGAGCCTTCCCTGATTAAGCCGGGTTTGTCCCGTCCCGTCACCGGGGCGGGGGGCTCTTCAGTTGTTAAGGAACCCGCGTCCGAAAGACTCGGCGACAAACGTCTACAAGCTTAGCCACGCTATTTTGGCGTCACCGGCGCAGGCCCCACGGGGCCGGGTCACTGCACCGACCAGCCGCATTTGGTCTTTCGCCCCGCCAGCGGCGAGCGGAGCGGCACTCCAGCTTTTGTTACGCTGAGTCACACGCCGTTGGAGGGGCTGGTGATCAACGGGCCACCACGTTGCCGGGTGACCGGGCTCTTTACTCTACGGGGTTAGGCCGCGAGCGGGAGAGCCGCATAGGTGCGGTTGGCACTTAAAGGTTGCGCTGATTTATCGGGCTCGGCGCGCTCCCGGCTTGCAGTTTGTAACCAGCCTCTTCCGTCGAAACCGGTCATCCCCAGATGTAACAAAATTATAGCACGCGGCAGCCGACCGGGCTGATCGGCCCATAGTAAAATCATCGCGCATGTCACGCATGACACTCTTCGCTGTGCTGCTATTGTTTCTGAGCGCCGTGGTCGCGGTGACACCACCGGGCTTATGCTCATGTTGGTTGATTGCCGACGTTGAGCAGGTACACGCCCATCCGGCCGGCGATGAAGATCATCCGCACTCCCACGACTACTTGTTTGAACTTTTCAACACCCACTTGCCCGCCACCCCGCCAAGCGTTGCCGCCGCGGCCGCCGTCATTGCACAATTGATTGGAGCCGCACTCCGGCTGGTACTGCCGCGACAAGTCGCGCTTGGTGCGGCGCGTTGGTCGGGCAGCGTAGAACTGCCGCCGCCGCGCCTCGTCGCGTGACTTTCGACTCCGTAGTTTCTTCATCTATATTTGGAGGTACACATGTCACGTTTCGTCGCGTGGGTGACCACGCTTTGCATGTTGTCCGTTGCGTCGCTGTGGGCGTTGCCCGCACTGGCGCACAGCGAAGTTCCCTTGGGAGAATACACACTTGAATACGGCTGGGTGACCGAGCCGCCCATCAGCGGCCAGCCCAATGCCATTGTCTTCAATCTGGCCAAAGGCGAGCATTCGCATGAGGCGAGTGAGCACGAAGGTGAGGCGGTTGATGTTTCAGGCCTGACCGTCGAATTAGTGTACGGCGGCGAAGTCACGCCGCTGACCCTGGCGCCGGTCAACGATGAGCCAGGTCATTTCACCGCCGCCTTCACACCCAATCGTCCGGGCAAGTACACGTTGCGAGTGGACGGCACACTGGACGGCCTCGCTGTCAACGCCGAAGTGGAACCGGAGGAAGTGGAACCGGCAGAGGCGGCTTCTACCAGCTCGGCCAACTGGGTAGTATGGGTTGGCGTTGGCGTCGTGATTGTGGTGCTGGTGGGTGTTTTCGTGATGCGCTGGCGACGAGCGTAAAGCAAAGCAGACCGCAGCGGTTTCAGGCGAAGTGCGAACACGTTCGCTGCTTCGCACAACCGCTGCGGTCTTTCCTTGAATGACAAAACGTCGTTGGCTCGCGTTGCTATTTGTATGGGCAGTATGCGCCGCCTCCGCGCTGCCTGCCTTCGCGCACGCCGCCTTGCTCGCCTCAACTCCTGCTGCGAACGCCACGCTCGATCGTGCACCGGCGCAGGTGGAGTTGCTGTTCACCGAGCCGCTCGAGCCATCGTTCAGCACGATTACGGTATTAAACACCGATGGGACACAGGTGGATGGCGGCGATGTGCGCGTCGATCCGGCTGAACCAACCCGTATGACCGTCTCGTTGCGTTCGCTGGTGGATGGCGTGTACACCGTTTCGTGGAAGTCGCTCTCCACCGCCGATGGGCACGTGACCACCGGTTCGTTTCCGTTCGTGGTCGGCGAGGTGGAGGCCGGTGCGCTCCCAACCCCCGAACAGGTCAGCCGTTCGGTTCGTGTCTCGCTGGTCGAAATTGTGGCGAAATGGTTGAGCTATCTCTCGCTGGCTGCGCTCACGGGCGGCTCTCTGTTCATTCTTCTAGTGTGGAGTCCCGTAGTCGCGTTGCAAAACGAACCGAATTGGTTGCGGCTGGCAGCGCTGGCGCTCATCGGTTTAGCCCTCGCGATGATTTTGGCCGCGCTCACTCAGGCCGGTCAGGCCTCGGGCGTGGAGCTCGTTCCCCCGTGGAGTCCTGTCGTCGGCACAGTCCTTTCCAATACGCGCTACGGCGCGCTGTGGCTGGCGCGCTTATGCTCGATGTTG
>JBQTJD010000362.1:0-2914 GCA_052387475.1 Anaerolineales bacterium
CGAGAGGAACTTCTGCCCTTCGGCATCGACCCACCATTGCTTCGGCCCTTCAATCAGCATCACCTTCGGCACGCGCTCGACCACGACCATTGTGACCCTGGCCGGCCACTCCACGGTAATTTCGGCCTTGGCGATGCCGGGCACTTTGACCAGCGCCTCTTCGGCGGCCTGCGGGTCAACCCAGAAGATGTGCTGACCAAAGATGCCGGACTCCGCGAACAGTTCCTCCGCCGGCACCAAATTCGCGCCGCCAAGGTTGACGGAGGTGATGTACATGTCGCGATTCATCATCAACCACACCAGCATCCCGCCGAGCAACACGATAAGCGTCAGGCTATACATCCGCCACGTGCCGACGATGCGGGCCAGCGCGTTGCCCAGATCGAGGTCGAGCATCATCGCCTCACCGCTTGGCAACAGCAATTGGATGCCACTCCCGCCGCGACGCATGGGCTTGAGGCCCTCCGCGCGGCGCGGGCGGCTGACCAGCGGCTTGACGCTGCTGCGCGCGCTCTCCGCGACGGCGTTGTAATGCTGCCGCGTCTCCTGCTGCCGGCGACGGCGCACGACTTCGGCGCGGGTGAGCTTGGAAGAGTCAGTGGTCATAGCCACCACCTTGCGTAAAGCGTAAAACATGAAACGTAGGGGTTACGCTTCACGCATCACGTTTCACGCCTGACGTGTCTTCTCCGTACGGTCTTTGTCCGCCTGCCGCTCCAATGCGAGTGAGACGAGGCGGTCAATCAACTCCGAATAGCCAATGCCCGACGCTTCCCACAGTTTGGGATACATACTGATCTGCGTGAAGCCTGGGATGGTGTTGATTTCATTCAAGTACAGCGCGCCCGACTCTCTATCGAGCAGAAAGTCCACGCGGGCGAGGCCGGCGGCGTCAATGACTTTGAAGGCCTGTACCGCATACTTGCGCGCCTTCTCCGCCGTCTCGCCCGGGATGTTGGCCGGGATGATCAAGTCCGAGGCGTTATCGAGATACTTGGCTGCGTAATCGTAGAATTCGCGGCTCGGCACCACCTCGCCGACGACGCTGGCCTGCGGGTCGTCGTTGCCGAGCACGCTCACCTCGACCTCGCGGGCATTGATGCCGCGCTCGATCAAAATGCGCCGGTCGTAGCGCGCCGATTCGCGTAACGCGCTGACGAGTTCCGCCTGAGTATGCGCCTTCACGATGCCCACACTTGATCCGAGATTGGCGGGCTTGGTGAACAGCGGCAGGCCAAAGCGTTCGACGGCAAGGGTGGCGACCTTCTCAGCGTCGCGCTCGATCTCGGGCCGCGTCACCAGCCACCAATCCACCACCGGCACACCGTGCGCGCGCAACAACTCTTTGCACACGGCCTTGTCCATCGCCAGCGCCGAGCCGAGAACGCCCGAACCGACATAGGGCAAATCGGCGAGTTCAAGCAGACCCTGCATGGCGCCATCTTCGCCGTACGGGCCATGCAAGAGCGGGAACACCACATCGAGTTCGGCCACGGCCGCCAGTTGTACTGCACGTTGGTTGCGCGCGCCACTCACGGCCAGTAGTTCGCGGTGGCCGGGTTCCGCCAGCAGCGCGGCCTCCGAAGTCTGAGTCGCATCCCCGCCACCCAACGCCGCCAGCGGGTCTCCGCCCGCGATCCATTTGCCCTGCTTTGTAATCCCAATCATCGTCACGTCATATTTCTCTTGATCAATCGCCTTCAACACTGACCGCGCCGACATGAGCGAGACCTCGTGCTCCGCCGAGCGACCGCCGAAGATGAGGCCCAGCCGAATTTTGCGCGCCATAGTCCAGTAGTCAGAAGGCAGAACGCAGTAAGCAGACTGCTTTCTGCCTACCGCCTACTGCTTACTAGCACTGCCCGCCCCACTCCCCCACCAACTCCACTTCGAGCTGCAAGTCAACGCCGAATTGTGTTTTCACGGCGTCGTGGGCGAGGTGGATGAGGGCGAAGACATCGGCGGCGTGGCACTCGCCGTGATTGACGAAGAAGTTGGCATGCAGCGGCGAAACCTCCGCGTTGCCTAAGCGCGTGCCCTTCAACCCCGCCGCCTCAATCAGCCGGCCCGCGTAATCGCCCGGTGGATTTTTGAACATCGAACCCATGCTCGCGCCGGGCGGCTGGGTGCGCTTGCGCTGCGCGGCATACGCTTCGATTTTGGCTTGCAGTTCCCCAGGCTCGCCGCGCCTGAGCGTAAATTCAGCCGAGAGAATAACGTGCCCGGCCTTCTGCCGTTTAAGCGCGCTGCTGCGATATCCGAACGAAAGTTCCTCCGGCGTCCAGCGGCTTACTCTTCCATCGTGATGCAAGATTTCGGCCATGACGAGGTTGAGCGCCACATCGCCGCCGTGCGCACCGGCGTTGCCGTACACCGCGCCGCCCACAGTGCCGGGGACGGTCGCCGCCCACTCCAGCCCGCTCAATCCCCGCGCCGCGCATTGCCGGGCCAGCAATCCGAGATTCGCGCCCGACTCGGCCCATACGGTTGGCGGCTCGTCGGCGTCGCGAAACTCCACGCGCTTTGAGCGATTGAGGATGACGAGGCCGCGCACGCCGGCATCGCTGACGAGGATGTTGGCCCCGCCGCCGATGAGGGTGGGCTTGAGGCCGGTCTGCCACGCCGCCCGCACCTGCTCGGCCAGCTCTTCCGCGCTCTCGGCGAACACCAAGAATTCCGCCAGGCCGCCGATGCGGGCGGCCGTGTACTTGGCCAGTGGTTCGTTCTCTTTCAGCCGCGCCCCAAACGCCGAGCGCAATGTGACTTTGTCGGACATATAGACCATTGAGTAGTGTGAACGTAGAGCCATCGTGTACCTCCGCAATCCCTAACCCCTAATCCCTCTGAGGGATTAGGGATTACCAAGTCGCCTCAACACTTCCGCCCCGACCCAATCGCCATCGCCAGCGCCGAG
>JBQTJD010000363.1:0-5270 GCA_052387475.1 Anaerolineales bacterium
TGGTGATGCCGTCGCCGACGATGATGGTTCATCGCCGCCTAAAGTCGGCGAGTGAACGGCGTGAGCCAGTGTTGTTGACGGGTTATCTGATGGGCGGCGGGCCGAGCCAGTGGGCCGCGCGCGACCACGTGCGCGCGGGCGGTGTGCTGTACGCCACTCCTTCAGCCGCCCGCACCTTCAACGACGACCTCGATTACGTGCAGCGCGAGATGGGCGTGCGGCTGGTGAGCGATGACGAGGCCCGCGCGTTGAATGGCAACGTCGTCCGCCTCGAACTCAAAGACTTCGACTACCCGCTCCTCGCCCGCGCCTTCGCCGAGTTTGGCTATGAGCTAAAGATCAACGCGCTGGCGATCGCCGTGTTCGACCACGGCGACTCGCCGCCCGGTTACAGCGACCGGCAGTTCCGCTTTGATTACCTCGACGCGCTTGTGAAGAAAGCAAACCGATTGAGCGCTTTTGCCCACCGCGCCGAGGCCGTACCCGCGAGCATGACGCGGCTGCGGGCGGTGGTAGATTCGGCGCGCGCGCAAGCGGTGGACGTGCCGCTGCTCGTGATAGATACCGCGCCCGCCGCCGTGCTCGGAGCAACGCTCGATCCGCACGTTTCGGCCTTCATCGCCAAAGGTGGGCTGGTCGCCAACATCGGCAACTTCCATTGTCTCGCATTCCGATTGAGCGAGCGCGGCATCGGCGGGATCTTCGAGCACCACACCGGCGAGGTGACGCGCGCAAAGCTCGACGGCTTCCTGACCGCGCTGGCCGATTCCACGTTGCGGCACAAAGACGTGTTCGACGACATGGGTCACGGCGCGCTGGTATACGATCCGCAACCACTGGCCGTGCCGTATCGCCTAGCAGTGACCGGGCCGCGCCGCAGTTTGATGCACGGCTCCATTCACCACCCGTACTTCGCCGTGCCGTACGGCGATATGATGCTGGCCGGCTGCTTCGGGATGCTGGCGGCGATGGTCGATGTCTACCCCGAATTCGCCGAACCCATCCGGCGGTCATTGGGTAACATGAGTGGGGCCGCACCGTGGGAGTCTTGAGCGCAGAGAACCCGGAGCGCGCTGATAAAGAAAACCGGAGTCGATATGAACAGGTTTCGGTATTTACTGTTGATCGGTGTCACAACTTTTCTGACCGCCATGGCCTGCGCCACGGTGACCAATTTTCAGCTACCTGGCGGCGCCACGCCCACGCCTCCCCCGGCCCCCACTGCCTCCAGCGCCGATGGGCAGCTCGAGGTGCTCGACGCCGTTGAGCAAGCCATCCGTGATGGTTACATCCGCGAGGATTACGACGGGGTGGATTGGGACGCCGCCGTCGCCGAGATTCGCACACAAGTGACAGCCGGATTGAGCGATACGGACTTCGCCGAGGCGTTGCGCTCACTCATGGATCGGTTTCCCGCTGGCAAAGCCAGCTACACCAGCCGCGAGGAGCGCATCGAACGCGAAAGCGCGGACGCCAATACCTCTCAAGGGATCGGCGTGTTCTACGGCTTTCGCGACTCACCCGAGCCGCGTGTGATTGTGCTCGCAGTCATCCCCGACTCGCCCGCCGAGCAGGCCGGGCTTAAAGCCCATGACACGATTTATGCGGTGGATGGCGAGCCAATCAAAGCCGAGGAACGCGACACCGTCGTCAATCGCATCCGTGGGGCGGCGGGTTCGTCAATCACGCTCACCGTACAGACGCCGGGCGAGGAGCGCCGCGACGTGACGCTTGAACGCGGCTCCATCACTTCCAGCGATACGCTGCGCGGTGGCGTGTCGGAGGATGGGATCGCCTACTATCGTTTACCCGTCGTAGCGAACGGCGAAACCGTGCAACTCGTGGCGCAGGATTTGGAAGAGAAGGCCGCGACGATTGAACTGAAAGCGGTGATTTTGGATCTGCGCCTGGTGGGCAACGGCGATGACAACATGCTCCTCGCCCTACTCACCATCTTTGGGAACGGCGCCTATGGCGAGTTGTACACCCGCGCCGAAACACAATCACTCGAAGTGGAAGGCGTGGATGTAGCCGGCTCGCAAGACCTGCCGTTGTACATCCTCGTCGGGCCGGATACGCGCGGCACAGCGGAGATTCTTGCGGCGGCGATGCAGGCAACCGAGCGCGCCACCGTCATCGGCCTCAACACGCCCGGTATCATCGAGGGGTTCACCCGTTTGCCGTTGCCCGATGGCTCGGAGATTCAATTCGCAGCCTCCTCATATCGCTTGCCGGACGGCGCCGATTTCGCCGGCGCCGGCCTGACCCCGCAAGTTGCGGTCGAAGGCGATTGGGATTCGTTTGCTGAATCAGCCGATGATCCCGTATTGAACACCGCGCTGGAGTTGATTGACAACCAATGACCTGTTGTTGATTGACGCTGCCCGAAGCGCGTGTTAGCATGTGCTGGCCGGTAGATGTATACAACGTACATCTACCGGCCAGGTGCTTTATGGCGGAGAAGATGGTGCGCACGCAGGTGTATCTGCCGCGCGCAATTTACAACAAGCTCCAGGAACGGGCGCTAAAACGGGAGATGACGTTGGCGCTCCAGATCCGCGCGGCGCTCGAAGACTATTTGGATCGCGTGGAGAGCGAAGACGATGACGGCATCCTGCACGCCGACGACCCGATCTTCAAGATGATTGGGATGTTTGATAGTGGTCTGGGTGATCTTTCAGTTAATCACGACCATTACTTGTATGGCGCGCCTCGTCGTGAGCCGCTTGAGCAGCCTCCACAGAAAAGAGTCAAGGAGAGAACCCCGCCGTATCCGGCAAAAAAGCCCGCGCGGAAACGCAAAGCGAAATGAACATTCTCTCCGATAGTTCGGCCTGGCTCGCTATTTATGATCGGCGGGATAAATATCATTCCGACGCAAGCCGGGCTTTTCGCTCGCTAACCGATCAAAAAGTAGTCTTCTTTGTCACTGACCTGATTTGGATTGAGACGGTCACACTGTTGCTTTATCGAGCGGGTCACGCTAAAGCCATACTTTGTGGAGATTGGCTACGGCGATCATCCCGGGTTCGCTTTGTCCGGGTTGATGCCACGCAGTGGGATGAAGCGTGGGGGATATTCAAGGAATACGACGACAAAGACTATTCTTTCGCTGACTGCGCCAGTTCAATCGTCATGCGCCAACACCAGCTGTACGACGTTTTCACTTTCGACCATCACTTCGAGCAGATGGGGTTCCGACGATGGCCGCGCTGAAAATCGCACTCCTGTCTGATGTGCACGGCAACCTGCCCGCGCTTGAAGCCGTGCTGGCCGACATCACCGCGTGGGGGAATGTGGACGCGTACTGGCTGCTGGGCGATTACGCTGCGATGGGGCCTGAGCCGGTGAAAGTGTTGGAGCGGATCAATAGGCTGCCCAACGCGCGCTTCATTCGCGGCAACACCGATCGCTACATCGCGACCGGTGACCGGCCCGCGTTTCCATCCACTGGAACGATTGAAGCCACACAACTGCCCGGCCTGCTCGAAGCGGCGCAGAGCTTTAGTTGGACGCAAGGCGCGATGTGGGCCACCGGTTGGCGCGAATGGCTGGCCGCGCTGCCGCTCGACTTCCGCGAGACCCTGCCCGACGGCACGCGCGTGCTGTGCGTGCACGCCTCGCCCGGCACGGATGATGGATTGGGGATGCGGCCCACGATGAGTGAAGCCGAACTCGCGCCGCTGTTCGCGGAGTCGCAAACTGATCTCGTCTTCGTCGGGCACACCCACTGGCCGCAGGATCGCGTGCTTGCAGAGCAAGCCGTGAGCGGCGTGCGCGTGGTGAACGTGGGGAGTGTCGGGCTATCGTTCACGCCGGACGGGCTGGCGTGCTACATGCGGCTCAGCGCGGATGAGGGTGGTTATCGCGTCGAGCACCGGCAATTGGATTATGACCGCGACACGACCGTGGCCGCGCTGACGCAACAGCGGCATCCGGCCACCGACTTCATCACTGGCTTTGTGCGCGGCACGCGGCGTCCGCCGTGGGCGGCACAGGTATCTCAATGACTACTCGACTACTCGACTATCTGACTACTCGACCTCTCCTCGCCGATGGCGCGATGGGCACGATGCTGCATGCGCGCGGCGCTCGGTTCGACGGCGCGCTCGACGAACTCAATCTCACCCAACCCGCCGCAGTGGCAGAGATTCATCGTGCATACATTGACGCCGGCGCGCAGATGATCGTCACCAACACCTTTGGCGCCAATCGTTACAAGCTAAGCCGACATGGGTTGCAAGCGCGTGTCGGCGACATCAATACAGCGGCGGTGTCGCTGGCCAAACGCGTGGTGGATGCCTCATTCAAAAAGGTGCTGATTGCGGGCGATGTCGGCCCGCTCGGTGTTCGCCTTGCGCCGTTTGGCCGCGTGAAACCGGAGCAGGCTTACGCCGCCTTCCGCGAGCAGATCGAAGCGTTGATCGAGGCCGGTGTGGATGTGATCGTGGCCGAGACGATGACCGACATCCACGAGATCACACAGGCCATCCGCGCGGCGAAGGCTGTGGCCGACGTGCCGGTAATCGCCACGCTGACGTTCACGCGCGATGATCGCACGCTGCTCGGCGATACGCCCGCGAAGGTGGCGCGCGCATTGGCCGAGAGCGGCGCGGACGTGATCGGCGCGAACTGCTCCGGCGGCCCGGCGCAGCTCATCCGCATCCTCAGCCAGATGCGGCAGGCCGCGCCCGAGGCGCGCTTAGCCGTAAAGCCTAACGCCGGCTGGCCCGAGCAAGTAGAGGGCCGCATCATGTATCCGGCCACGCCCGAATACTTCGGCGAATACGCAGTGGCTTTTGCCGAGGCGGGCGCGAGCATCATCGGCGGGTGCTGCGGCACCACGCCCGCGCACATCGCCGCCATGCGCGCCGCGCTCGATGCGCCGCGCGACCGCGCAGGGGCGACTGGCCGGTCGCCCCTACACGTGATTGAACACGATGATGTCAACGACGAACACGAGGGCGCGACCCAACTGGCGCAAAAGTTGGCGGCGGGCCAATTCGTCATCACCGTGGAGATGGATCCGCCGAAGGGCGTGGACACGCACAAGCTCATCGCTGGCGCGCGGCTGCTGGCCGAGGCGGGCGCGGATGCGATTGACGTGGCCGACACGCCGATGGCCCGCATGCGGATGAGCGCCTGGGCGGTCGCGCACCTGATTCAAAAAGATGTGAAGCTCGAAACGGTGCTGCACTTCCCCACGCGCGGGCGCAACCTTTTGCGCGTGCAAGCCGATTTGCTGGCTGCGCACGCGCTCGGTCTGCGCA
>JBQTJD010000364.1:0-6025 GCA_052387475.1 Anaerolineales bacterium
GATGGCGGCATCCACTTCCGCCGGGATCAATTCGGAGAACGAAGTGCGCAGCAACTCGCGCGCCTTCACACGAGCCTTCTCGCGCATGTCGAGCGAGCCAGATTCTTCCCAGTTCGCCCGCGTGCCGCGGTCAGCGGTGTGCGGGTATTGATACTCAGTGTTCATCAACTGCATCGTCTGCGCGTGGCCGCGGTAATGGCCGGGGCCTTCGGTGCATACTTCGTGAATGGCGTCGAGCGAGAGGGACTCGTCCGTAACCTGAAGGCCACGGACGAGGCGCATCACCTGCCCGTTGAGATCGTCGTCAATGATGTAGTTCTCGTAGGCCACACACAGCAACGACTCCAACATCCCCGCCGAGTGATGGTTGTACTGCGCGCCGGCCAGCGCCGTCACCGCGGTGGTAAATCCTTTCTCGAAACCGGCCTGCACGTCGGGCACCTTGCTCTCGGTGATGCCGCACGAATTGTAAATCGGCAGCCCGTAAAAGTGACTCATCTGCGCGGCGGCGGCGTTCATCAGGGCCAGTTCCGCCGAGCCGCCGATCATCGCCCCGGTGCGCAGGTCGGTGACAAGCGGCATGCTACCCATGAGCAGCGGGTGGCCGGGCCGCAGCAGTTGCACGTAAGTGATGCCGGCCAGTTCCTCAGCGATGGACTGCACCAGCGTGCCCACGAGGGAGGCCGGTGCGGTGGCCCCACTGAGCGGCGCGGATACCAGCGAGATCGGCAGCCCGGCGCGCACGGCGGCGGTCAGCGTCTCGATGGTCTCGGGCGCGAAGCGTAGCGGGCTGATGACGTAGCCGAGGTTGAGCGAGAGAAAAGGTCGAGCAAGGAACGCCTCTTCGCTACCCGCAATCAGCGCACCAAGGTACCTGATCTCCACGACCTTGTTCGGAAAATAACAGCCACCCATCACGTGTTTGTTCGTCGCGCTCAGGCAGGCGTAAAATGTGTTCGTATCAATGTCGTCGTTGCCCACATCGCGCGCGACGACCGGGCGCAGATAGAAATGGATGTTGTCGAGCGTCTCCACCAGCCGGCCGATATCGTACAGGTCGCGCAACACGCTGTGGCGCGCGTGGCCGGTCTCCAAATCGAGGACCAGCACTGCCGCGCCGCCCGTTCCCAGATGAACGCGCTTGCCGCGTAAGTGCAAATCCGTTTTGCCGTCTCGGCTGTACAGCACCACATCGCGGTTGGCCAGCTTGAGCGCAGCCTCCACCATTTGCCGCGAGACATACACACGATTACGTTCGACGTCCACCCGCGCGCCCGCCGCTTTCAGAATCTCACGGCACTCCGACTCGACCACTTCGACGCCGGTGCGTTCGAGCACGTTGAGCGCGGCTTCGTGGATGCGCTGCACATCCCTGTCCGATAGCGGACGATACTGCCCACCCTCCAATCCAGCGGGTGAGACGCTGATGGATTTGCGCGGGCTGCGTTCTCTGCGGCGGGATTGGCGGGAGTCGGTGGTGGTCATGTGTCAAGCGCCAATTGTCAGAAGTTGCACCATGTCACCCTGAGCGCTAACGCGCAGCCTTTCACTTTCGAAAGCGTATCGCGCGAAGGGTCTCGTTGGGCATGGAGAGGCTCTTCGCGAGCGTTCGCTACTGCGAACGCCGCTCAGAGCGACATGCATTGGTTTCGCTCAAGATGAAGGCGCGCTTTCACGAATCGTGATGCGCGCCAGTTTGGCCTTACACGCACGGATCAGGTCGGCGGCGGCGAGTTCGAGGCCGGCCATCGGGTCGCCGCTGGAGATGTTGCAGTGGGTCAACGTCGCGAACGACTCGTCCATCACGACTGGCACGCCCTCGGGCAGGCAGAGCGGCGCGACCGCGCCTTGCACGTAGCCCGTCACCGCACGAATCTCATCGCCACTGGCAAAACTCAAACGCTTCCACGGTTCGCCCAGCACTGCACGGACAGCCTGCGGGTCGAGCTTGGCCTCGCCAGGCACACACGCCATGGCGTAGCGGCCCTCGCGGTCTTTGAGCAAAATGGATTTGACCATCTCCTCTTTCACCACACCGCGTTGCGCGGCAGCGGCCTCCACAGTGAACACCGGCTCAGTGTGCGGCAACACGCGGTAGCGGATGCCGAGGGAGTCGAACAGGTCGGTGCTATTGGTATTTAGTGGGGCCACGAATTTACACGAATGAGTGAGGGAGCAGACCGCAGCGGTTGTGCCAAGCGTCGCGTGGCCCGAAACCGCTGCGGTATTGACTTACGAGAATAGCCGAGCGGCTGGGGCGGTGCTACGGGCGGAGGCACAGGGTTGAGGTGGGAGGGTTGTGCGAGGAAAACAATGTTGGAGCAGATACAGTCAAATTTATATTCCAGCGTACCAGTCTTTGTCGATGGTGACTTCTTCAATTTCCACTTTTCTTGTTCTGACGCCAAGGCCGAGTAAACGCAATTTACTCAGCAGCTCTTCTCCGTCTATCAACTCTATCGGCAAAGCACCATCACGTTTCGCTTCAGCGACCGCGTCTTTGGTGAAATTGCCGGTTGTGATGAGCAGCCCTTTGTCAGCTCGTCCATACATCCCGCCGCGAAAATCCCTGACGTTGCTTGCCCTAACTGGAGACTGCCACTTCTTACATTGAAAAACAATATAGAAACTCAAAAAGCCGCCCACCTTGAAAATCCCTTTGCCGTCAATGCCTCCATCTCCCGATCTGCCAGTTACTTCCACTTCGCTAAATCCCGACTCCCGTAGCATTCTCTGGACTAGGCGCTCAAAACTACCAGAGTCCATCCTAAGCAATACTTCTCGAAGCTCGCCTTTCCAGCGATCAATGTCTGTTTCGTCGCCACCATCTTCTTCTGGCGATATCTTACGCCGCAACTTGCTTGAAGCAATGACTTGGCGAGAAATCTCATTTGGGTCAATGTTTTCTGTCTTGAGACCAAGTGGTGTAAGTGCCCAAATGCCTCGCGTCGAATTTTCTATCAACTCCGCATTCTTCAAATATGTTCGAGCCCATGCAAGCCGGTATTCAATTTCAGTTCGTCCATCACTCTTAATGCTGCTGTGTTGGACTTCCAGTTGCTTATCGCTAAGCTTAGCAATTTCTGCAACCTTTCGATTAACTTCCTCAATCGTTCCTGATCCTCCTAACTCTTTGAGACCTTGAATTAATGGTCGCATTAGGTCTTTATAAGATGGCAACGATGCTTTCGACATTCAAAGCCTCCACTGAATAACCTACTGCCGCCACTGATTGGCGCGTTTGTTTTCGGCGGCGAGGCGAGCGGTTTCGTCTACACGCGCCTGGCCCGCGTCTCCGGTTTCCTGGCGGTGCTGATCCACTCAAGAATGCCGCGCTTGGCCGAGCGCGTGGGTGGAGTTGGGCGGAGGCTTGGGCATGAGTGATGAATGATTGCGGCTCGCCCTCACCCTAACCCTCTCCCGGAGGGAGAGGGTTAGGGTGAGGGCGATCTCTCGGCTTGACCTCTACTCCGCCCGGCTGGTGAGTCGCCGCCAGACGTACACACCTGCGACGAGGACGCCGACCCACAACAGCATCCCGCCCCAGTTCGGCCCCCTGCGCCGGCGCAGCGCCCGGCCCGCTTTCTCGGCGGCAGCCTCCATGTTCTTCTGCCGATTCTTGCGCGCGGGCGCTTTGCGATTGGTGCGGCGATAAATCGCCACCCGTACTGCCTCCAACAACTCATCCACAAGCGTATCAAAGATGTTCATGTGAAGTCTCCTTGTTACGGCGCATCCCCTATCTGCGCAACCGACGTGATTTTACCGCAACGGCGGAATGGCTCGCGCGCAAAGGCGCAAAGGCGCGAAGGAAACTTACTTCTTGGCGTCTTTGCGTCTTGGCGCGAAAACTCACTCGTAAAGATTCACGCCATCTAACTCGCGCTCGCGCCGCTCGACGTAATCGTCAAGCGCGTCTTTAACGGCCGGGTCGAGCGGCGGTGGCTCATAGGCCGCCAGCATCTCTTTCCAAATCGCGTTCGCCCGCTTCGGCGCGTCCCACGCGCCCGCAGCCTCCCACGTCTCGAAAGCCAATCTGTCACCGAGGGTACTGGCGAAAAACTCGGTGGCGAAGCGCGCCTGTGTGTGCGCGGTCCCCAAGTGGTGTCCGCCCGCGCCCACTGCCTGAATCATATCCAGAGCGAGCGTATCATCATTAATCGCGAAGCCGCTGAGGAAATGTTGAAACTGCGCCAGGCTTTCGAGATCCATGATGAACTTTTCGAACGACGCCGTCAGCCCGCCCTCCAGCCAGCCGCAAGCGTGCATGATTAAGTTCGAGTACGACATGACCGCCGGCCACAGCGTCCATTGCGTTTCGTACGCGGATTGCGCGTCGGGCACGTTGGCAGTGGTGAGCGAGCCGCTGCCGCGATAGGGCAGGCCGTAGCGCCGGGCCAGTTGCGCGCCGACCATCAGCGCCCACGCGCCCTCCGGCGTGCCGAAGGCGGGCGAGCCGGATTTCATGTCGGCGTTGGTCGTGAAGCCGCCCATCATCACCGGCGCGCCCGGCCGCACGAGTTGCGTGAGTGCGACGCCCGCGAGTGCTTCCGCGTTCTGCTGCGCGAGCGCGCCCGCTATCGTAATCGGCCCCATCGCCCCGGCGAGGATGAAGGGTGTGATGTACGTGACCTGCCCGGCGCGCGCGTACGTGATTAATCCCCCAATCATGCGTTGATCGAAGCGCAGCGGACTGCTGGCGTTGATCACATCTCCCATCACGGGCGAACAAGGTTCGCCGCCGCCGGTCTCGATGTCGCCGTACACAATCCGGCACATCTCTAAATTGTCGTGCGTGATGATGCGACCATGCGCGGCCTCGGACACGGCTTTGTCGCTGAGCGTGAAGCTGGCCCGCAGGCGATAGAGATGGCGCGCGGACACGGGGATGTCATACGCCGTCACCTGATCCCACCCGGCGAAGTGAAGTTGCGGAGCCATGTGGCTCAAGCGCACAAAGTTCTCGAGGTCGGCCAGCGTGCCGGTGCGCCGCCCACGATCAAGATCGGTGACGTACGCCATCCCCCCGCATGGGCCAAACGCAATCGCATTCTCGCCGATCACGACGTTGCGCTCCGGGTTGCGCGCGCGCCATGTGAACGAGCGCGGGGCTTGCGCGATCAACGATATGACCAGCCCGCGATCCAGCCACACCTGCTGCGCGGCGTGATCAACTCTTGCGCCGGCTGCGGCCCACAGGCTCAGCGCCTCGTCATCCTGAAAATTGACGCCGGTGTTTTCGAGGATGTCGAGCGAGGCCGCGTGCAATTGCTCGACCCGCTCACCGTCGAGCATCTCCAGCGGCGGCAGCGGGTTGCGCGGCTGACGGTACGGCTGCGTGAGCAGTGGGATTTGGCTACGCTCGCGGCGGCGCGCGGCGCGGCGTTCGGCGCGTGAGTCGGTCATCGGATAATTCCACCACGAAGAGCACAAAGAGCACGAAGAAATACTTTCTGATTCTTGGCGGCCTTCGCGTCTTTGCGGTTCATTTATGGCCCGGTCGTTCCTTCGGAAGGGGTGAAGCGGCGGCCGCCGGGGTCGTAGAAGCAGCCCAGGCCGTGCTCGTGCCCCAGCCGCGCGACGGCCCAGCAATGCCCATCCACACACTGTGCGGGCCGGTCGGCCAGGCGCATCCGTTCCATGCGATTGAGCGGGGCCTTGAGTTCGTAGCAGCGCAGTTCGCCCTGAGAGGCGGCCAGCGCGAGCACCGCCGCGCACATCAACGCCGCCGCCGCCAGCGCAAATGCCGGCAGGCCGAACACGAGGCCGAGGCTCAGGGGGTTTTTGTGAGTCATTGCATGGCTGAGAGCGACGAAGAAACCGGTTGCGTTTCTTTGTGCCCTGCGTGTTCTTTGTAGTTCAAACCAAGCGTGTCCAAAATGAACGCATATTCGAACGCCGTCTCGTGCAGCGCGTCGTAACGCCCGCTCGCGCCGGCATGGCCCGCGCCCATGTTCGTTTTGAGCAGCAGGCGATTATGATCGGTTTTCAAAGCGCGCAGTTTGGCCGTGAACTTGGCCGGTTC
>JBQTJD010000365.1:0-7178 GCA_052387475.1 Anaerolineales bacterium
TTGAAATCACAGCCGACGGGCAAGTCCAGCAGATTGTCCTGAACCAGAAACATCCACTTGCCCAAGCCGTCCAGACCGCCTTCGCTCGATGACAGGTCGCCCAATTTGGGCAAAAATTAGGTCAGTACATCACGAAAGCGTCCTGAGCGGAGCGGCCTGCTTCCTTCGGCTTCGCTCAGGACAGGTTTGGCCGCGCAGTCGAAGGATGCGTCCATGACTGGGTAGCACTTGTTTTCTCGATAAATGCGCGCCCCTCGACTGCGGCCCGCAACATCGGCGGCCTCCGCTCGGGGTGCTTGTTTCATTTTCGTGATGTACTGATACTCAGTTTGATCCACTCCTAAAACTGCTCCTGCCGCCGTCCTTCGCGAAGCACTCCTGTTCTCACGCAACTGCGAATGCAATGAGCGGGCTGACAACTTCCTCAACGACCACGCGCACGGTGCCGGCATCCCCATCCACTTCGAGCAGTTGCCCATCGTGGAACGTGCTCGTCGCATAGTCTGTGCCAACCACCGCCGGGATGTGATACTCGCGGGCGACGACGGCGCTGTGGCACAACACCCCGCCGGTGTCGGTGACCACGGCGGCGGCCGTGGCGAACAGCGGCGTCCACGGCGGCAGCGTCGAGCGGGCGACCAGCACATCCCCCCGTTGCAGTTTGCCCGCCTCTGCCAGCGAATGAATCACTCTGGCGGTGCCGCGCGCCACACCCGCTGAACCGGCTATCCCCTTGACCTTATTCGCCTCGCGCGGACTGGTGTTGGTTGTGCCCATTTCGCCCTTAGACATTATACGCATCAAGGTACCGCCGTCGGTCATCTCAAAAGCCGGCATCGTGCCCAACTTCGGCGGCGGGTTCACGTGGCTGAAACGCTCCATCTCCGCCTTGCGTTCTTGTACCAAAGCCTTCATGGGAACGTCGTGACCGTTCTGCAGTTCATCCGGCGTGAGATAGAACACATCGCTCGCCGACTCAATCGTTCCGTTCTGAGCCAGGCGCCCTCCAAATTCCATGAGGAGCCGCCGAACGTGATAGAAGAAGCGCTGGTCAATCCAGAAGTTGTGATCTTCGAGGACAACGACCGCGGTCTGGGCGGCCTTCAACAATTTTTCAAAGCGAGCGACAACGGGCTGTGGATAACCGGCGAGTTTGGCGCGCGCCTCAGCCACTGCTTGCTCACGCCCGGCGACCAACGCGGCAGGTTCCATTTCAGGCTTGGGTTCGGGCATCGCCAGGTCCGCTTGCAAATATTCGATGGCATGGGTCGGGTCTTCGATCCAACTGGGTTCGCCCAGCGCAAAGGCCGAATTGAGACGCTGACCATATTGACTGAGCCAGGCGCGCAGGTCAGCCAGGAATGGCTGACTCGCTTCGGATTTTTCCAGGGCGGGGATCACATCAACCGCCGCATGCCCGGAAAGAATCGCGTACACCTCGGGTGTTGCCAGAGCGGCGCGGCTCAAACGCCACAGTGCGCGGTCGCCTTCCAATATCTTGTTGTCAAAGCCTTGTGTGAGTCGCAAAGCCTCCAACGTGCTGGCGCCCTCGAATAATTCGCAGTACAACTCCTCGAACTGGTCCAGGGCAAAGATGCTCGGTATGATGACGCCATGCAGGCCACCTATGCGCTCCACGCGCTTGAACATTTCTGCCAGGTGTGCGCGCAACTGATCGAGGCTCATGCCGCGCAAGTCGCTGCTTTCGAAGTAGGCGAGGTGCTGTTTGATCTCCGGCAGGATTTCATCGAGCCAATAGGACTCGAATCTTTCGACGATGGGATTGAGGAAAGCCTCTGTTTTTTTCGACATCCCGCCCACCATCTTGCCCATCATCAGCTTGAACACACCCGGCGCGGTCCGGTTGAGCAGGCCCATGCCTTTCATCACCACCTCCGGCGGCGGGGCTTTGGGCGCCATGGCAAAGTATAGATAGGTGTTGACGCGGGTCATGCGTAAACTAATGGGCAAGCCCGCCCGCTGGAAGTCGGGAACGCTGCCCATCATAAAAGCGCCGACAACGGCATATGCCAATAACGATATGGGGGTTTTGGGACGGTCAATAAGCATCCAGGTGATTTTGGCATCACGGGGGTCATCCCAAACGACTGGGAAATCGGGCGGGGTTGGGATGGGTTGACCGGCGGCTGGCGCTTGCGGGGTTGAATTAGACATCGTAGGCTCCTTTAGGCTGAATTGTTAATAACAGTATGGGGCGCAAGCATCCAAAACACATCGGCAACTTACCTATTCCGCTTGCCTATTTGGGTCGCCTATTTTTAGCGGGAGAGATCTTACGGCTCTTCTGAGTTTAACGGGATATTTTAACGCAAAGCCGCAAAGTTGCCGGCGAACACAGTTCGCACGCGCAAAGAAAAACCAGTTTATTTCTTGGCGGCTTGGCGGCTTTGCGCCTTTGCGTTAAGGGTTTTCACACTCAATCTGGTAGAGCCGATGTTACTTCCCTATCAATCCCTGCTCCCTCGCCACGCGGAGGGCGGCATCGCGGGATTTGACGCCGAGCTTGTCGTAGATCGAGCGCAGGTGAGCATCCACCGTGCGGCGGCTGACGACGAGCCGCTCGGCGATTTGGGGGTTGCTGAGGTCCTGCGCGAGCAGGCGCAGTACATCGATCTCGCGCGTCGTCAGGGATGCGCCGGGGGCAGAGGTCGGCGTGGCAGGGGTGGGCGTGGGAGCATACGGAATCGTCCTCAGATCATCCAGCCTCAGCTGATGTCCCGCTGCGAATTCGTTGGCAAACACTTCGTCGCCCAATTGGGTGCGCAGCTCGGTGAGAAAATCGCCAAGACCTGCGCGCTCCGCGAAGGCTGCCACTACCGCGTTCGTTGGGCGATTTCCAGGCAGGGCATCTGCCATGCCCAATACCCGCGCCGACCATACGTCCAGCCCCTGCTTATGGAGCACTGCTGCCAGCACCATCATGTTGGCTGGCGATTGATGGTCACCCATGTTGTCGTACTGTTGGATGGAGGTCTCCACACGACGGCGCGCAGCCGCAATGTCGCCTTCATGCAGATCAAGAAGCGCTCGGGTTCCGGCCACCCGGCTCAAGAGGCGAACGTCGCCGAGTTCCAGGGCCAGGCGCTCGCCTTCTTCATATCGCGACTTGGCAAGGTACAGGTCGCCCTCAATTAATGCCCGTACACCTCGATGGAGTGCAGCAAGCGCCAACCCCGACTGGTTGTTGAGCGCACGGTGGATGCGCTCACTCTCAGCCAGATAGCGGGTAATCTCGGGATGGAATCGGAGGTCGTTGATATCCAGCATGGCAAGAGCCATGTCTGTGTAGGCCTCCGCTTTTACGACACTAGCGGGCAGGGTTTCGATCAGGGAGGCGGCTTCAGACAGAAAAGCTTTCGCGGCTTCTGGATCATCTTGAAAGCGGGTGATGCGACACAATTCCGCAAGCGTTTTGAGTACACCTGTTTGGTCGGCGAGGGAACGATACAATACCAGACTCTGCTCGCAAAACATCCGCGCCCGGGCGAAGTCGCCCTGAAAACGAGCCAGAGTGCCTGCTCCCAGAACCGCCTTTGCGCGTACGGTGCTAGTTGCTTCAGCAGCCGATTCAAAAGACGATGCGTCTTCAAGCGATTTGGCGATCTGGGGATTGTTCAAGTCTTGCGCGAGCAAGCTCAGCTCATCTATCTCGCTTGCTGTCAATGCTTCGAAGGGAAGAAATGCAGCTGCGGTCTGTGCCTGTGCTGCCGAATCAGGTGAGGGCGCCTGCGGGTGGGGAATAGCCAGCAGGTCGTCGAGCGTCATCCTGCGCCCTTCGGCCAATTCCTGCGCGTACCTCTCTTCTCCTAATTGGACGCGCACCTCGGCGCGAAGGTCACCTAGGCGTAAGCGCTGATCGAGAACCTCCACCTCCGAGCTCCATTGACCCGTCCTCCTCAAGGCCTCAGCTAAACCGAAGACCCTCGCCGACCACGCATCCAGACCTTGTCCATGCAGAATGACAGCCAGCATTGGCACACTAGAGGCCACGTGATGATCGCCTCGGTTGAGAGCCTGTTGAAGGATCTCTTCCCCGCGACGGCGCGCGGCGGCGAAATCGCCTTCATGCAGATCAAGAAAGACACGGACCATCGCCACGCGGCTCAAGAGCCGATCGTCGCCGAGTTCCATTACCACGCGCTCGGCTTCATCAAGCTGGGACGCGGCCAGAGTGTAATCGTCTTCGTACAACGCATAATTAGCCCGATGGATAAGGGCAAGCGCCAACCCGGCCGGGTTGTTGAGCGCGCGATGAATGCGTTCGCTTTCATGCAAATAGCGGGCAGCCTCGGGAGGGTATAGGGATTGCCTGACACGATCACCTACCATGGCAATCGCCATGTCTGTATAGGCGTCTGCTTTCACAATGGAATCGGGTAAGGTTTCGATCAACGTGGCAGCCTCAGCCAGAAAAGCATTTGTTGCGGCTTTATCATCCTGAAAGGCACTGATGCGGCTCAATTGCTCAAGTGCTTTGAGGACTCCGATGTTATCGGCCAGGGCGCGATAGGATGCCAGGCTCTGCTCGCACAACATGCGCGCCCGCGCGAAATCGCCCTGAAAGCGGGCAAGCATTCCCGCCTCATATAACGCCTTTGCCCGAAAGGATTGGTTCTGCGTCGCGCCCGAGTCCATTGCCAACGATTCTTCCAGCCAGCGCCGACCTTCGCTCCAATGCCCACGCCTAAACCAGAATGGTTGCAGCGCGCCAGCCATGCGCTGGGCGAATTCAACCTCGCCATGCTCAAGAGCCCAATGCAGCGCCGCGCGCAGGTTGTCCTGCTCGCGTTCCAACCGCTGGAGCCAACTCTTCTGGTCTGCGCCCGTCAACTCTCGTTCAGCCTCTTCCGCGAATGTAAGATAATAAGCGGCATGAGCGCGGCGCGCGGATTCCAGTTCATGCGTATGTTTCAATTGCTCCAAGCCAAACTCCCGGATGGTTTCCAGCATCACCAAACGCGCCGCGTCGTCCGTTTCGATCTGGCGCAGGAGGCTCTGGCTCGCCAGCGAATCGATAACATCCACCGAAGTTGGCGGCCCCAGCACGGCCAGGGCCGCCTCCAGCGTGCTGCCGCCGACGAAGGCCGAAAACCAGCGAAACGCGCGCTGTTCCTCACCGTCCAACAGGTCATAACTCCATTGAACCGCGCGGCGCAGAGTCTGTTGGCGGGCGGGCAGGTCGCGCGCGCCGCCGGTCAGCAGTTGTAGCGGCGACTCTTGTAGTCGCCTCAACATGGCTTGCGGCGGAAACATCTTGATGCGCGCAGCGGCCAACTCGAGAGCCAGCGGCAATCCATCGAGGCGCGCGCATACGTCAGCCACTGCCGCCGCATTCTGAGGGGTTAGCCGAAATTCAAGTTGGGCCGCCTGGGCGCGCTGCACGAACAGCGCGATGCTTGGGCACCGTAGCAAAGTCTCGACCGCCGGCTGGTCAGGCAGTGCCAGCGGCGACAAGAGAAACTCTTGCTCGCCGCGCACCCGCAACGCCTCGCGGCTGGTGACCAGCATCCGCAACTCGGCGCAGGCGGACAACAGTTCGGTCAATAGCGGCGCCGCCGTCATGATCTGCTCGAAGTTGTCGAGCAGTAACAACACGTGCCGGTCCTGCAGAAATTCTTTGAGGCTGTCGAACAACAGACGGCTAGGGGATTCGATAACGCCGAGGCTGTGCGCAATGGTCGGGAGGATGAGGGTTGGGTCATTGATTGCGCCGAGCGAGATGAAGTGAACGCCGTCGGCGAAGTTCTGCTCCAATTCACGCGCAACCTGCAAGGCCAGACTGGTCTTGCCCACACCGCCCGGGCCGGTGAGCGTGATGAGGCGCACCTCCGGGCGGCGCAGGAGTTGGCGCAAAGTCGCCGTCTCTTGCTCGCGCCCGAGGAGGGGCGTGAGCGGAGCAGGTAGATGAAGTTTCGGCGCGGAGTCGATCGGATGAACTGCCAACAATCCGTTAGACACGCTGCATCCTTTTGGACGGTGCGGTTTGCCCGGCGAATGGAACGGGCCGAGCAGACTCGAGGCTGGTTGGATTGTATTATGAGTTACGCAGTTGACCAAACGCTATGCGGAGTATGTCGCCCTGAGCGCTAAGGCGCGGTCGTTGAATTGACCGACGGATTTCGCGCGAAGGGCCTCCTCCGAGCATAGATAGGCCCTTCGCGCGAGAAGACCCGCGCAGTGCACATGCACTGCGTCTGCGCTCAGGGCGACATCAACTGCGTAACTCGTATGTATATCAAGTTCGCCGGCGTTTTGAGGGCGGAAGCGAGACTGGGGGAGTTGGAGCGGGGACGCTGAACAGCGCGAAATTGACGCCCTCACCATCCCACGTGGCGTCGAGCGGAGACGGTTGCCCCGGCCAGATTTTGTTGGTGCGCATAAGGTGCTCGTGGAGTGGCAGTGAAGTTGACCGCCAGCGTACCAGAAATGCCCAAAACAGTCTCTGCCCCCCTGACAAAGGGTGCATTTCTGGAAAGTGGCCGATTTGCTCCAAGCCCGCGTCCTCGCGGGCGTTCTGGCCGGACATCCGACCGCGAGGACGCGGTCGGGGAGCGGGCGACCAAAAATCTGAAATGCACCCCTGACAAAGGTACCAAACGTAGGCCGTATCTTTTAGGCCGGCTGTGACGGTATCAGTTTAGCCACACGTCCCAATTGAGGCCAAGTGTTTATTGGAGAAAGGAGCTTGCCTTCGCGTCAATCTTCTCTCGTAGCATCCACTGTTGTGAAGAATCCGAAACCCAACTTAAGGAGAAAATAGAATGCGCAAGAAGACGTTAATGGCCTTTGTGTCGATGCTCGCAATCCTCGTGCTCACGGTCAGCCCGGTGGGGGCTGTCACTGATGGGGAACTGGATGGCAACGGCCACCCGTACGTGGGGTTGATGGTGGCCCAGACTGCCAGCGGCGTCCCGCTCTGGCGCTGCAGCGGTACGTTGCTCTCCCCCACTCTCTTTCTAACGGCCGGTCACTGCACGGAAGCGCCCGCCGCCCATATCGAGATCTGGTTTGATGCGGATGTTGAATCCGGCATCCCCGCCAACGGCTATCCTTTCAATGGTGATGTCGGTGGGACGCCCTACACACATCCCCAATACAACCCCAACGCCTTTTTCCTCTTTGACCTCGGCGTTGTGGTGCTGGACGAGCCATTCGCG
>JBQTJD010000366.1:0-5341 GCA_052387475.1 Anaerolineales bacterium
CCGAGAGCGGGCATGATAGGCTATATTACATTTCCTGATGGGTGCATTTCACGTTGGGGGCGAGTTTGCTCCAAGCCCGCGTCCTCGCGGGCGTTCTGGCAAGGTGTTCCGACCGCGAGGCCGCGGTCGGAGAGCGGGTTGCCCCTAAACGGCAATGCACCCTTTCCTGATGTGGCAAAGCGTTAAACACGGATGGCCTTGCCAGGCATTCACAGGGTTGAATACAGCCATCACTTGGCCAACCACTCGACCCCCGAAAGGAGAGGGAGATGGACAAGCGCATACGAACAAACCTGGATAACCTGCGCTCTGAAGATAGAGAATTACAGAATAAGGCTTTTTTCTCTATTCTCAAAGTGACGGACAAACCCGTTGATTGGTCATACGAAGTGTGGGACGAACTGGTGGAAGGTTTGAGTCACAAAGACAACCACGTGAGAGCGATTGCGGCTCAAATCCTCTGCAACCTGGCCAAGAGCGACCCCAGGAACAGGATGCTCAAGGACTTTGAGGCTCTGCTGGCAGTGACCAAGGACGAGAGATTCGTCACCGCCAGGCACTGTCTGCAATCGCTCTGGAAAGTCGGCGCTGCGGGAAAGCAACAACGGAAGATGTTGGTTGGCGGTCTCGCAGGTCGTTTCAGAGAGTGCCGCACGGAAAAGAACTGCACCCTGATCCGCTACGATATCATTCAAGGTCTCAGGACGCTGTATAAAGAAGTCAAGGATGAGACAGTCAAGACCAGGGCATTGGAATTAATTGAGACTGAAGCGGATCTCAAATATCGCAAGAAATATGCAAGTCTCTGGAAAGACAGACGAGGCGCTTTGGCTGTATAGTCACGCGCCCAGCAAAAGCACAGTGGACAATAGCGAGAGTTCAGCCCCGCCCACAGTTTTTCACGCCAACTGTCACGCGATTAATCAATCACAATCCCTTTTGGATCCCACTCCGGCCTGGGGTACTTCATCTTCAGCCCTTTGAGCGTATCAATTAGAACATTGGCGATGACGAGGTTGCGATACCACTTACGGTTGGCCGGCACCACATACCAGGGCGCGTGCGCGGTGCTAGTGCGGCTCAAGGCTTCCTCATACGCCTTCATGTAGTCGCCCCACAAGGCCCGCTCCTTCAAATCGCCGGGGTTGAACTTCCAGTGCTTCTCTGGGTCGGCCAGCCGCGCCTGCAAGCGTTCTTTTTGCTCGTCGGCGCTGATGTGCAGGTAGAACTTCACCATCGTCGTGCCCTCATCGGCCAATAATTCTTCAAACGCATTGATCTGCTCGTAGCGTTTTTGCCACACCGCTTTCGGCACAATGTTGTGGACGCGCACAATCAGGACATCTTCGTAGTGGCTGCGATTGAAGATCACGATCTCCCCTTTGCCCGGCGTCTGCGCGTGGATGCGCCACAGATAATCGTGTTCCAGCTCCGCTGGCGATGGCGCTTTGAAATTGGCCACGCGCACGCCCTGTGGGTCCACATGTTCAAACACCTTGCGGATGACGCCGTCTTTGCCGCCGGTATCCATCGCCTGTAGCACGATCAACAGCCGGTGCTTGTGCTCGGCGAAGAGCCTATCCTGCAACGCATCCAGTTCCTCGCCCAGTTTGGCCACCCGCTGCTCGGCCTCCTGTTTATCGCCCTCAAAGGCGCTGCGGTCGTCGGGGTCGAACTGGCTGAGCTTAACTTTCGTGCCGGGCTTGACGCGGTATCTGTCCATGGGTACCTCGGGATGATGTCGGGATACCGCGTATCCTATCCGCTTTGCGGAGATTGGCAACTCCACGATGATCAGATGAGAGGAAGAGAGCGCCCGCAAGAGGGCGCTCTCTTGTTGAGTGTGCCTCTGCGTCACCGAGGCGTTAGGCTACTGGTCATCGCCGGGGCGCGTGAGATAGAAGTATTGCGCTACTCCTCTCCCTCATCATGATTTCTGACTTCTCCCAGCTTACGGAAACTCGAAGATCAACACCGGCCTGCCGCTGGGCGCCGAGTGCGGGACGAGCCGGCGCAAGCGTTCCGGGGTGGCGCGGGGATCGAGCAAGCCATAGCGCACAAAGGCGATCAGTTGATCGAGTTGCTCCTCGGTCAGGTTGACCGGTATGGCCAGGAGCGGATCGAGACGCGCCAACACCGGCTCTATCGGGCCGGTCGGCCCCATCAAGTCGTCATCAAGATTTTGACCCACCGGGCTGTAAGCGCGCGCTGACTCCATCACATTGAGGTGATGCCTCACGGCGTCTTCCAAGCTGGTGAACGCCCCGTTGTGCATGAAGGTCGGTTGCAGGGCGACGTTGCGCAGCGGCGAGGTGCGGAACTGGTAGCGGTCTTGGGGGGCGCCCGTGATTTGCTCCAGGCCGAAGTCTTCGGTGGCGTCCGGCCCATCAAAGACGCTGTTGGTCAGCAGCGGCGCAATCTGCGGCACCCCGATGACGTGGACTTGAAAATCACTGAACATCTCGTTGGACTCGCCGCCCACGCTGTGGCACACCGCGCAGCGCGCTTCACCGAAAAACAACAGCGCCCCCTTCTTCTCGTCCTCCGTCAGCGCATTTCGTCTGCCGCGCGCAAATCGATCAATGGGAGCATCGGCAAAGGTCAATGTGAACTCGAACTCTGCAATGGCTAACCCGAACATATCGAAGGTAATGGGGTCACCGGCTCTGACTTCGGGAAAGACCTTGCCGAAAAGCTTACGGTAGGTCGGGATGCCGTTCAATCGGTTGAGCACTTCGGCGCGGATGGCGTCGTTGTCCCCCACAAACTCGAACCCGGCGACTTCGTTGCGCTCCGTCGGCGGGATGAAGGCCTGCGCGCTGAGCAAGTGGGGCTGATGCGAGAGCGAGAGCGCCTCCGGCGGCGGGAACAGAAACCCGGCGCTGTTGTCGAAGGGGTCGCCCGACAGCGCAGCAAAGCGCGAGTTCCACATCAGCTTGGGATAAAAGGCGGTGTTGATCACCATCGGCGAACGCCGCATGTTGCGCGGCCCGCGGCGGTGCGGCCCGACCAGGCCATTGTTGTCAATGCCGATGGCGATGGATTGGGTGTCGCCGAACCCGGCGGATGGGGAGTGGCAACCGGCGCAGGCATTGTCGTCGTTGAGGCCGGTCACCGTGTCGAACCAGAGCAATCGCCCGATCTCGGCCAGCTTCGGGTTGATGCGCCGGCCAAGCCGCTGCTCCAGCGTTGACTCGATCCGACCGGTAAAGCCGGCCTCGCGGAGGATTTCCGCCAGAGCATGATCCAAGTGCTGCATCTCATTGGATGCGGCCCGCACCTGGACCGGCTCGACCGATACCCCACTCAACGCCAGGCCGATGATGGCGAGCAGCCCGATGATGCGAACCCATTGCTGTTTCATCTGATGCTTGCCTCGGGGCAGCGGCGGCTTAGAAGCCGCCGCTGCAATTCTGAGCCAAACGTCACACCCGCGAAAGCGGGTGTCCATGCCACGGCGATGGATTCCCGCTTTCGCGGGAATGACACGCCTTTACTCAGAGCGGGTCACACAGGAGCACTTCAGGCGAGCCACTCAATTGCTGCCACGAGCCAGGAATGATGTTAGGAGACTCATTGACGCCGTCATCCGTGGCAAAGGGGAAAGGATTCACCGCAATGTCCACCCGATTCCCTTGCTCGTCGGTCACCTCGACCATTTCCAGACTGTCAGTGGCATAGGCCCAGCGCCAGTCAAACGTGACGATGTAGTTCACCGCGCCGCCTCTCATATGAAAGAAGTCCTGCATTCTGACGTTGACGGTAGCGCCGTCATAATCGAAGGTGGCGAAATTGATGTAAGTGAACCGGTAGGTGTTGCCGGACTCGTCGTGGGCTGTGCCCTTGATCCAGTCCGACAGCGTGATGCGTTGATGGCCGTTGCGCAGGATGCGTTGGGTGGCCAATTTCAGCCGGTCACTGCCGAGGTCATCCGGATTGATGTTGACGCCTTCGGGAATGTGCGGGCAAGCGCTCACCGGCAGCCACGGGATGGTGGCATTCCGCAGGTGCACGATCAGACGACTGCCGGTTGCCGAGGGCGCGGCTGAGACGGGCGCTGCCCCGACGAACAGCGCCACCGCGAACAGCAGGTGGACAACGAGTTTGCGCGAGGTGGACATGGTTTTCTCCTGATTGACAAGTTTTGCAGCCATGCTACTCGCAGACTCGCACGCCGTCACCTGCCAAAGGTCAGGAGAATGAAACCCCAGACCTGACAGGTGGCGCGCACGATACTCGAAAATCGAAAGCTTTTCCCACGCCACCTGTCAGGTCTTATGAAAGCAGGCCCCACTCTCGCGCGCGGGCAACGGCCTGAGTACGGCATCGCACCTGGAGCTTGCCGTAAATTTCACCCGTGTACCACTTGATGGTGCCCACTGACATGACCAGCTTGTGAGCAATCTCTTTATTGGACAGGCCATCGGCGATGAGGCGAAGGATCTCCAATTCGCGTGCGGTGAGTGGTTCGTCTAGTTCAAGTGGAGTGGCTTCGGGTTCGAGGGCCGCTGCCAGCGCATACGCCACCGCGCCTTCGCGCGTCATCGCCCGGCCCTCCGCCCAGGCTTCCACAAACGCCGCTTCGTCCAGTTGAGAGCGCAGTGCTGTCGTATTGCGAACATATTCAGCCTGCGCGATCGGCGCTAGGCGCTCACCCGTCGCGGCGCACATAGCTTCTGCCGCGCCGAAGAGGTGAGCCGCGCGTACCAGTTTTCCCCGATGCTGCGCGAGCGCGGCAAAGCCCGTGAGTCCGGACGCGATGCCGAGCGGTGCGCCGGATTTTTGCATGAGAGCAAAACTCTCAACGAAGAGCGCCACTGCGCGCTCAGCGCTTCCAAAAGGCGACGCGACCGGGGTTGGGGCGCGGAGTGACCAGGTCATATTGCTGGCGTAAGCTATGCCCGCGCTGCCGCTTTGAGCGCCTCAGTCCGCGGACGCAAATACCACATCGCTGAGACCATTCCCGCCCAGAGAATCGTGTTGAGCCAAAAATGGACGAGGAAAATCCGCCAGCCCGTGATGAGGGGCAAAATACCCGGTGTTGGCGTCATGCCAGATTGATAGAGCGGAATGGCCAGATACTGATACAGCTTCGCCATGTGCTCGATCGAGTGGTAACCATGAAACACCACCAGCCCGGTCAGGAGCCAAATTCCTGAAAGCGAGGGAGGAGTGTCCCGGCTCGTTTGCGACGCCCGGCGGTAGCCCAGCCACAACCCGATCAAGATGATTTCCAGGCCGAGGTTGTAAACAAAATGTACCCACTCGAAATCAAGCGCCGCGCCCAACAGCCCATGGGCATGGGCGGGCGCAATGCCAAGGATGTAGATATGAATCAACT
>JBQTJD010000367.1:0-1787 GCA_052387475.1 Anaerolineales bacterium
GCTCGCGAAAGTTACTTTTTGGTAACAAAACCGGCCCCTCACCCCCGTCCCCTCTCCCACGCGCGAAAAGCGCGCGCGGGAGAGGGGTGACTCAATGTCAATTGCGCCTCCAATGCCAAAGGCTATAATGCCCAGCGTTCACGCCTTGATATGAACACGCCGTCTGACGCGGTACACGACTATGGCTTTTGACCTCAACATTTGGAAAAAACAGGCCGCTGAAAACCTGCGAGGATGGAAGGCGCGGCTCGTGGGCGCGAGCATGAACACCGCCTACGTCGCCGTCGCCGCCGGAGTGCTGGCCCCGCTGCTGGCCGCGTATCAACAGGGCGACTTGCCGGGTGTGTACATGGCCCTCGGCAGTGTGCTCACGGGCCTGAGCACCAATTTGCTGTCCACTCAAATTCAAAAGTGGAAAGATGAAGCGGACATCATCGCGCAGTTGGGCCAAACTGTCGCCAGCGACCCGGCGCTACGGGCCGAAGTGGATGCGGTTCTCGACAAGCTGGATGCGCTGGCGCTGGCCCGCGACGCGCTCTCCGCTGCCGAGCGTGACTGGTTCGTGGAAACCCTTCGTCGCGAGCTAACGCAACTCGGCAATCTCGAAAAATTTCACGCCGTGCTCAGCGGCGCGCAGAACATCATTCAACAGGGCGACTCCAATGTCCTGCACGTTGCGTACGTCAACCACACCTATCACCTTTATCAAAATGCGCCGGGCAAGGCCGCGCTGAATGACGCTGCATTTCGACAGGTGCTGGAGCGTTATCTGCGCTGGGTGAGCGATGCGTACAGCAAGGCTCGGTTGTATGGACGCGAAAGCCTGCCCACGACTCGCGCTGGCGCGCAGCGCGACCTGGGCGGGGTGTTTGTGCCCCTCAGCCTGCGCCGCTTCAACCCACCGCTGGAGCGCGAAGTGGAAACGACGGCCCGCAAGTTGTCGGGCGAGTTGACGCGCGAACGAGCCAACCTGCAGTTGATGGAGCTGGCGCGGGGGAAAGGCCGTGACGTGCCATTACGCGAGTTGCTTCGGCAGGGCAATCAACTCGCCATCATCGGCGGGGCTGGCAGCGGCAAGAGCACGCTGCTGGCCTACCTCGCCGCAACGCTGGCCGCCGCGCCGCGCACCGGGCGCACGCCGCCGTTCGCACTGCCCGACGGTCGTCAACTCCCCGTGCCCATGCTCATTCCATTGCGGTATTTCCGCGAGTATCAGGAGCATTGCAAACGGGCTTCGGGCGATTACCGCTTGCGCGACGCCCGCACCGGCACGCTGGCCGGCTTCATCCCGTGGTATCTCAAACGCCGCAGCCCGGCGCTGGAAACGTCCGAAGATTTCTTCGACCGGCTGCTGCTGGGGCGGGGGTGTTTGCTCATGCTCGATGGGCTGGATGAAATCGTCAGCACCGAGGAGCGCGGGCAGATCCGCCAGCAAGTGGAAGACCTGGTTAACGACATTTACCCCGGCAATATTGTTGTCGTCACCGCCCGCGCGGCCGGCTATCGTGAGAACGCCGTCTTCGGCGACCCCTTCACCCGACTGGATGTGCAGCCGCTGGCCGAAGAACAAATCGCGGCGCTGGTCGGCAACTGGTACGATCAATTGTATGCGCCGGATGAAGCCCCGGCGCGGGCCGCCGAATTGACGGGCGCCATCGCCGGCATCAATCAACTGCGCGCGGATAAAGACTTGCCGCCGCTGATCAACACGCCCTTGATGACGACGATGGTGGTGAGCGTGAAGTGGGGCGAGACCGAACTCCCGCGCGAGCGCGCCCGGTTGTACG
>JBQTJD010000368.1:0-4434 GCA_052387475.1 Anaerolineales bacterium
TGATTGACGGCAACAGCATGGATATTGAAGCCCCTTCCGACAGCGCACCTACTTCGCTCTGGCCCCCACGCCGTATCATCCTGAGCACCCTCATTGTGTTGCTTGTAGGTTTGGGATTCTGGTTGCTGGTCAGCTTGCGCCTCGCCCTGTTCAGTCTTTTTATCGCGATTGTCATCAGTACGGCCATGACGCCGGCCGTGGATTGGCTCAACCGGCGCGGCCTCTCGCGCGCCTGGGGCGTAGGCATCGTCTATCTCGGAATGTTGGCTGCCCTGCTTGCATTCGGCTGGCTCATGGCGCCGGTGTTGATTGAGCAGGCGGTCAACATCGCCGAAAGCTACTCCCTTTACTATCAAAGTTTGCGTAATCAGTTGCTGGGTTCGGCGAGCAGCCTCATTCGGCGTCTGGCATTTCAGTTGCCGGTCAGCTTATCTTTGGAACGGCCGGCCGAAACTGCCGGCGAGGCCCTGGGCGCAATGGCGCAAGCGCTCAATTACAGCGCGCTGCTAGGCAATAGCCTGTTTACGACCGTCGCCGTCTTCTTGCTCGCCTTTTTTTGGACCTTGGAACGTAAGCGCAGCGTGCGCGGTCTGTTGCTTCTCCTGCCGCTTTCGCGCCGTGAGGAAGCTCAAGCCTTGTTCGTCGAAGCGGAGAAAAAGGTGGGCGCTTATATGCGCGGTTTGGCATTCTTAAGTCTGGCTGTTGGCTCAACAGCCACCATCGCTTATTTTGTTATGGGCCTGCCCTACGCTTTGCTGCTCGGCATCCTGGCCGGTCTGTTCGAGGTCGTGCCGCTCATTGGGCCGGCGCTAGGCGCCATCCCGGCGGTGATGGTGGCTGTCTCCGTTGATCCTGACAAAACCGCAGTGGTAATCGGGGTCAACATCGCGATCCAGTTTCTTGAAAATACGTTTCTCGCGCCTCGCGTGATGGATAAAGCGGTCGGCGTCAACCCGGTGGTGGCGCTGCTGGCGCTGGCCGCCTTCGGCTCGTTGTTCGGTCTGCAAGGGGCGTTGCTCGCCATTCCACTTGCCGCCATTGGGCAACTGCTCATAGATCGTTTTTTGCTGGGGCCTAAAGAAGCCGAAGAGTCGATGCCTGCCGGCCGCGGCGCGCTCAGCGTCCTGCGCTACGAAGCGCGCCAATTCGTCCAGGATATGCGCAAACAGGTTCGGCAAAAAGATTCGCATTTGGACGAAGCTTCCGATCAGGTTGAAGAAACGCTGGAAACAGTGGCGCAGGATTTAGACTCGTTGCTGGCGCGCGTGGTCGGAGAGGAGGAGCAAGCGTGAAGCGGCTGGCCTGGCTGACAGCCTGGGTGCTGGCAACAGGGCTGGGATTGTTGCTGCTCTGGCAATTTCGGGCCGTGGTCTTGCTCTTTTTGCTCTCGCTTATGGTTGCCGCTAGTGTCCGGCCTTTGATTGATCGACTCACAGAAGCCGGCTTCCCGCGCACTATTGCTCTGCTCGCCGTTTACCTCGTCGGCGTCGTCATCGCCGGGGCCTGGCTGTATGCGGCGGGCGCCGCCGCACTGGAGGAGTTGGAACGCGGTGGGAATCAATTCGTAGCCGCTTACGACCGGCTGTGGGCCGAATGGCCCGAAGGCACTCGCGTCCAACAGGTTCTGATTCAGTGGCTGCCGCGACCCGAAGCGCTCTATCGCAACCTGGCCAGCGAACAGATGGGCATTTTGCTCCCCAGTTTGCTCGGCATCACGTTAAGCGTGGTCGATGTCTTCAGCCAGGTGCTGGCCGTGGTGATGCTCAGCCTGTATTGGAGCGTGGATCGGGTGCGCTTCGAGCGATTGTGGCTGTCGTTGCTCGCCGCACCGGAGCGTGCCCGCGCGCGGGATATCTGGCGCGAGATTGAGACCGGCATGGGCGTGTACCTGCGGAGCGAGTTGACGCAGAGCTTTCTGGCCGGGTTGCTGCTGGGCGCGGGTTACTCGGTGATGGGTTTGCCCTACCCCACCTGGCTGGGCTTGTGGGCGATGGTGGCCTGGCTCGTCCCCTGGCTTGGCCCGCTGCTCGCGCTCATTCCAGTCGTGCCGCTGGCGCTGGGGATAAGCCCCGGCACGGTAGCGCTGGCCGCATCCCTGGTGGCGATCGTCTTCCTCTTTCTGCGGCGCTTTATCGCGCCACGACTGATCCACCGGCGATATAGCTCCCTGCTCGTCGTGTTGGTGATGATTGCCCTGGCTGATCTCTTTGGAGTGGTAGGGGTAGTGTTCGCCCTGCCGCTGGCTGCCGCCGTTCAAATTTTGTTCAGCCAGTTTACACGCTCCGCAGCATTGCCGGCGTCCTCCGAGCTGGCGCATGAGATGGAATCGTTGGAAGACCGACTGGCGGCGGTGGGGGCCTTGTTGGATAATGACGGCTCACAGGTTGAGGTGCAGAACGCGCATCTGATGCAGCGCCTCACGGAACTTCTCAAAAAGGCGCGCAGCGGGTTGCAACTCAACGACGTAGTGGAGAAGCCCGCGGATCAACCCGTGTCCCGATGATTTCCCGTCCCCTCACTTCCAGCCTGCCTGTTCGTCTGCTATTGATCTTGGTGGTGGTCATTGCTCCGCTGGTGGTGATTTTTTTGATTCTTTCCAATCAAGAGCGCACTGACTCCCTCGCGCGCGCCCGGATGGATACACGCGCGCTGGCGCAACTGGTCGCCCAAAACCAGACGCAACTGGTGCAGCAAACGGAACAGTTGATGCACTGGCTGGCTTCCACACCTGAAATACGGTCGGGCGAACCGGAAGAATGCGCCTCGCGGCTGACCAGTGTTTTGGCCATCGTTGAAGGCTATAGCCGCTTGAGCGTAGCCCGCCCGAACGGCGAAGTCATCTGCTTTGCGCCTGCTACTGTCCCGTCGACGATGACGATCAATAATGCCGCCCGACTTTATTTTCAGCGCGCCATCCAGACAAAACGGTTTACTTTGGGCGGCTATCAAACAGAGGCGCAATCTGGCAAACCGAACCTGACTTTTGGGTATCCCATCGTGGTTGAGGGCGGGGAAGTGCGCTATGTCATCGGCGCCAATCTGGACGTGGAGGCCATTGTTCGGCGCCTATCTGAACTGCATCTGCCTCAAGACGTGCAAGTCACCGTGTTGGATGATCGCGGCGTGGTGGTCTTGCGCGATCCCGACACCACCCATTTGCTCGGCCAGGATGTCGCCTCACACCCTCTATTTCAAACACTCCGCGCCAACCAGAGCGGATCGTTGGAAGGCAAAGGATTGGATGACGTCGATAAGATTATTGGTTACGAGTATGTGCCGGTTGCAGGCGAGACCGGTCTGTATGCCCTGGTTGGCATTCCGTCGGAAAGTGTATACGGCCCAATTGACCGCGCCTGGACATTCAACTATCTTGGGTTGGGTCTAACGGCCCTGCTGGCGCTGCTGTTCGGCTGGCTGGCTGCCGATCGGGCGCTCTTTCGTCCCCCGAGTCAGATGGCGCGCGTCGCCGCGCAACTTGAATCAGGGAACATGGCCGAACGCACCGGGGTGGCCGGTTCAGTGACGGAAATCGAGCAACTGGCGGGCGGGTTTGATCGCATGGCCGAGGCCCTCCAGCGCCGCGAAGAGGAGCAGGTGGACCTATTACAGGCTGAACGCGAAGCGCGCGCCGCCGAGGCCGAAGCTCTGATGCAATTGCAAAACCTGAACCAGCGTCTCGAGGAGCTTGTTTCGACGCGCACGCGGCAGTTACAAACCAGTAACGCAAAATTACTTGTATCGCAAAGAGAGCTCCGCCGTCTGTCGAACCAACTCATGCTTGATCTCGAAGTAGAGCGGACGCGTATCGCCCGCGAGGTCCATGATCGTTTGGGCCAGGCCTTGACGGCGATTAAGATGGATGTCACCCGGGTGTTGCGGCAGTTGAATCAAGGGCCGGCGTCGCCCGTTGTCGAGGAACTCAAGCGCGCCGTTCGGCTGGTGGATGACACCATCAAAGAAGTGCGCCAAATCTCCGCCGATTTGCGGCCCGGCGTTTTGGACGATCTGGGCCTGGAGGCGGCCATCGATTGGCAACTGCGCGATTTTGAGCAACGCACCGGCCTGGCCTGTCGCCTCCTCAACGACGAGGCCGAGCCGCTTGCCATTACGCCAGAAGCAGCCACCGCCGCCTATCGCATCTTACAAGAAGCGCTCACCAATGGTGCGGCATGCGCGGGCCACCGAAGTGCAAGTGCGCGTTGAGACTGAGGCTGAACGCTTCGTCATACAAATCCGGGACAACGGGCGCGGCTTCGCCGTTGATCCAGATGTATTGTCGAATTCATTGGGCCTGCTTGGAATGCGCGAACGCGCCAATAACGTTGGGGGATCATTGGACATTGTAGGTGTAGCCGGTCAGGGCACCGTCGTGAAGTTGACCTTGCCACTTACCGGTACGGTAACAGAAACGGGAAAAGCAAAGCCGATTGAAAC
>JBQTJD010000369.1:0-6545 GCA_052387475.1 Anaerolineales bacterium
CCGATGGTGTACACACGCACCCGGCCATATCGGTCACCGAGTGCGCCGCCGATCAGCATGGGCGCTGCGAGGGCGAGGATGTAGATATCGGTCACCCATTGCAGTCCGGTCAGGTCAGTTTGCAGATCACGCTGAATGGCGGGCAGGGCGACGTTGAGGGCGGTTTGATCGAGATAGGCCATGCCCGTGCCGAGGATGGTCAAGACCAGCGTCATCGCTTCGCGGAAACCGGGGGAGGTTGTCTTCATATTGAAGGTTGGTTCTAAATTTGATTGTAGGTGACTGTCACTGGGCAACCAGCACTCGAAAATGAATGCACAGCGTTGCCCAGTGACAGTCACCTTGCAGGTTTGGAGATAGGTTGTTACTCGCTCAACTGTCGAATCCGTAACACCGCCACAGCAAAACACATGGGAACCAGCATGAGCCGCAGCAAGCTAAGCCCGGCCAAGGGGATGAGCCACATGAAGACCTGCGCCATGCGCCCGGCCAGCACACTGTCGCTGAACAGGGCCGCGCCGCCGTGTTGCGTCACGAATAATACGAGCAGGCCGCTGGCGAGGGTGAGCAGCGCGGCGCTCGCCAGTGCGCCCATCGTCAACGCTTCGGCAGAGGTGCGCACCGTGGTTGAAAGCATCAGGCCGAGCGCGCCGCTAAAAAGCACATGGATTAGTGGGCGATAGACAAACGTGGCGTAAGCCAGCAGCAATCCCACGAACACCGGCCAAGCAGGCTGGCTGGCGGCGATGGGAAATGGATTTTCGAGCGTGAGCATGAGGGCAAACAACGGCAGGGCGAGCAGCGTGCCATACCAGCGCGCCCGCGTGAGATAGGTTGCGCCTTCCCACACCAACGACAGCAGCCCGGCCAGCTTGCCGGCGGCCAGTTCAGTGGCATCGGCCGGCGTTGAGCGCAGGATGCTCCACGTGCCATGCTCGCGCTCGCGCACGATGAGCAAGGCTGCCGGCATCGTCATCAAGAGGCTGAGCGCTTCATCGAACAGCGCATAGACCCCGAGCAGCCACGGAAAAACCAACAGCGCCACCGGCAGCAGGCACAGGTTCGCGAGCGTGGCCAGGGCGAAGGCTTCCTCAAGACGCCAGCGCCCGCCCAACTGGTGATCCCAATACATCCCCTCCTGACGAACGATGGGAGAGCGCGAGGAAGCCCATATCGAACTGCGCCAGCGCGCCCACAGGCCGGACGGCGCGGGCGCAAGCAGAGCTTGCGCTGGAGAACCGCGCAGCGGTTCTCTCTCGCCGCTGTGCGGCGCGGTCTCGAGCCTCATGTCTCTGATCCGCTCGAGCTGCCCATGACGATGGGCTTGCTGCGTTCATTTTCCAGCCGCTCGTCTTTTGTGCGCTCGGTCGCGCCCTGGCCGGCGATGACCGACGCCAGCAGCGTGCCGCCGAAATGCCCGACGTGGTGCAGGATTTTGTTGCGCAGCGCGTGGCTGGCGTCCGTGCCCCGCACCAGGGCATACATCCCCAGCCCGGTCAGGGCCTGGCCCCACGCCAGCGCGCCCTCCGCCTGCATCAAGTTCAAAACCGATTGTGCTTCGGGGCTGATGGATAAAGGTGTGCCCGCCTCGGCCAATGCGGCGCGGTTGAGTTGATCGAGGCCCGTCAGAGCTTGCGCGAATAAGGTGATGTTGTCACGCTCGAACGCCGGCCAGAATTGTTCGACTAACACACGGCCCGTTTCGGCGCTGAGGTGGGGGGCCGCGGCCTGCACGGCCTGTGCGCGCTCCGCTTCGAGTGTGTTAGCCACGTCTTCTGGCGGGCGCGGAAGATACAGCACAAACACCCACTCAGCTTCTTCTTCGTGCGCGATAGCCGCGCGGCGCAGCACTTGCCGTTCGCCCCCTGCAGCCACGAGCAGCGCGCCGCCGTGCTGAAAGCCGTGTGTCGCCGCCGCTTCGTCCGCCCGCAACCCGAGGGGCTGTGCGAGCGCGGTCGCGTCATCCATTGGCTCGCCCGCCGTCCACTGCAACGCGCGCGCCACGCTCAGGCCCAGCATGGTTTCGGAACTGAGGCCCATGTGGCTGGGGATCGCCCACTCGATGGCGACCTCGGCGAAGTAATCACGCCCACGCTGGGCGGCGAACCGCAGCGCCTGTTCGTGCGCCAGGTTGGCGCGCGGGCCAGTGATCGACAACGTGTTCGGGTGCGCCTGCGCGCGCAGTTCCACGATTGGGAATTTGAGCGTCAGGCCAACCCACGCCGGCGCGCCATCATCGTGGGCGAGACCGAGCGGCAGGAAACTGGGGGAGTTGATTTCGAGCAACATGGATGGACTTTGGAGCAATTATAGGCGACCGAACAAAGGTCGCGTTCGGGCTATAGGCCAACAACTCGCACATGAGTTTGGTTGAAAGGCACAAGACCCTTTTGCCACAGAGACATAGAGACACGGAGAGTGAAATTGGAGAACTCTGTGTCTCCATGTCTCTGTGGCCAATGCAGTTAGATGTGAAATGCTGTGGGGAAGTTCGGGTCGGTGATGGCGGCGCGATGAATGGTGAACGGCGCGATGGGATACTGCGTGCGGCCGTCAATCGCCAGCTCGCTGAGGATTTGTCCGAGCAGGCTGGCGAACTTGTAGGCGTGGCCCGCGCCGCAACACACCAAAATCTGTGGCAGGCCGGGCAGCGCGTCCACGACGAAGTTGCGGTCGCGCGGCATATCGTACAGGCACGTCTTGGTGTACAGCTTTGGCCCAAGAAAGTTCGGGATATATTCTTTGAGCCAGGCTTCCATCCGTTGCTCACGGATCGGATCAGGCTCATAGTTCCGCGTCTGCGGGGTCACGACCGGCCCGGCCGCGTCAATCGCCGCCTTCGTCGCCACCTCACCGTACACCGGAAAGCCGTACAGCACCTCAGCGCCGTGCGAAATCCAAATCGGGAAGCGCCCGATGGCGAAGTCGCGCAGATGCGGCGTGGCATAGTACGTCACTTGTTCCTGCGTGGCGGTGACGCGCAGGGTGTGCCCGATCCACGCCAATACCTGATCCACCCACGCACCGGCGGTGACGATGAGCTTGCGGCAAGTGAACGTGCCTAAGCCGGTGAGCACGTCCACGCCGCACTCGAAAGGGCGCAGACCGATGACGGGGCATTGATCGAGGATGGTTGCGCCGTGCAGCCGGGCCGTGGCGATGTGCGCGGCGTTGCCTTTGCCGGCATCGGCCAGGCCAGACTCCGCCTGCCACAACACATCCACTTCCTGCGTGATGCGAAACTGCGGATAGCGCCGCATCAACTCATCGCCGCCAAAGCGCTCATAGGGGATGCTGGCGGCGTCCATCGCACCTGCGTAGATTTCGATCTCACGCGTATGCACACTGTCCTTCAACGCCAGCTCAACGCTGCCAGTTTTGTAAACGACCTGCACACCGGACTCTTCTTCGAGCGTTGCCCAGGCGGTGTAGGTGTGCGGGGTGAGGCGCGTGTAGTTTTCGTGATGATAGGTCAGGCGGATGATACGTGAGTGATCCTGCGAGCCGCCGTGCACGTGGCCGAGCGGAAATTGCTCGAGGCCGAGCACCTCGACGCTCGCGCGCCGCGCCAGCCAGTACGCTGCTCCACTGCCAATGCCGCCGCAGCCGAGGACGATGTATTCGAAGGTAGTCTGGGACATGGGTTTGGCTTCTATTCCAGACCGTCAGGGACTCAAAGACCCTGAGGGTCTATAATCAGTAGATCGCGAAAATGAGACAAGCATCCTGAGCGGAGGCCCGCTGCGGTTGCGGGTCGCAGTCGAAGGACGCGCACTCATCAGAAGATAGGCTTGCCCTTGCCAAGAGCGCATCCTTCGACTGCGCGGCCAAAAGCAGGCCGCTCCGCTCAGGACGTTTTCGTGATGTACTGATAATCACGTCATGCTGAACAAAACGTGGCAACGACGATTGTTGATTGTATTGGCGATGTTCGCCGGGCTGCTGGCCTCTGCGCTGGCATTAGCCGCCACGTTTGGGATGTTGAGTCTGTATCAGGCTGCCGATCATCCGGACGCGGTGTTGGTTTCCGATCACAGCCAGTACCGTTGGGCGCCGGCCTTGCACTTCCGGCGCGATACGTCATATCAGGCCGGCAACGAGTTTCCTCAGCTTTATAACTGGTATTCGCAACGCTTTGCGCTTGGCCCGGAGGCCAGCGCCGAGAGCGCCTGCATCACGATGGAAAAAGCGGATAAAGTGCTGCTGGTCGAGCGCGTGACGACGGTGAAGTTATGCGATACGGGCGAGCAGCGCCGCATCTACGTGACGCGCACGTTTACCCTACGCTACCGATAAGCGGCCAACGATGCGCCTCAGCGATTTGGCGTAGCCTGAAGTAAAGCGGAAGGCGAAGCCAAATCCACAGTGCGCGGGTCAGCGCGCTGCCGTTTTGCAGACCTTATGCCGGAAGCCGGTCATGCCCTTCCGGTTTCACTTTGGAAACTCTCGCCATCGCTCGCTCGAATTTCTTGCGGCTACCGCGCTCGGCGCGTTTGTCGAGGTACTCTTCGGTAAGGAGTGCCGAGAGTTTCTCCGCCAGAGCCAACGTAATCAGTTGATTGATCGACACACTCTCTTGTTCGGCAAGTTTACGGACTTGCTTGTGGAGCGAGTCGGGCAGGCGCAGGCTAATCGTACTCATGGCAATCCTCCTATCTCCTGTAGAAACTCTTGCGCGGTCATCACGCGAATACCAAATTGCTCTACACCGCTAAAGTCATCCTTGTTGTAGGTGACGATGATCTCGCACCCCGCCGATACGGCCAATTCCAATACCATATCGTCTTTGGGATCACTCAAAAAGGGCCGCCACAGGTAGTAAACCTTTCTTCGATTAGCGACCGAACAGATGTAATCCAAGATATCGTCAATATCACTAGCTTTCAAACCAGTTTTTTTGCCAATGAGCCGTTTACCGGCATCTTCATACTCGATAACGAGTGGGACAGAAAGGTTGATCTCAAATTTGCCGCTATCCATGAGTAACAATAGCTTGTAGGATGCCCCTTGTTGTGACCACAAAGCCGAAACAAAGACGTTGGTATCAACAACAATTTGGGGTATTTCCACAGGTGGTATCGTATTCGATACCAAATCATTTGTCAATTACGAGTGTCGCGATGAGCTTTACAACGCGGCATCAACGTCGTTCTTGGCTAGAAGCCCGCGCCGAGAGCGCCTGCATCACGATGGAAAAGCGGATAAAGTGCTGCTGGTTGAACGCGTAACAACGGTAAAGCTATGTGATACCGGCAAGCAGCGCCGCATCTACGTGACGCGGACATTTACTCTACGTTACCGATAAGCGGCTCAACGCCCGCAAACAGGTCGGCTTTTTCATTGACCAAGTTTCATTTCGCTCATGGTGTCTGCTTTTTTGATACCGCGTCTGATAGTCCGCTGTTGGGCAGCGAAATGTGCTACTTGCGAAGACCAATGGTTACCAGATAGTCGCGCGGCCAGGCTACGCCAAGCTCGGTCTGAAAACCATCATAGTAGCTAATGCTGTCGCGCTTCAGGCCTGCCCGGCGTTCAGGATCAAGGTTGGCGGCCAATGCCTTAGTCGGACCGTACGCGGTCACAAACAGCTCCCAAACCGCTTCGCTATTGGGCGCTCGCAATACAGTCGTGCCGGTCTCAAAGCGAAGGTCGAAGGTTGCGCCGAGAAGCTCTCGTAGGCGATCTCTGTTCCCCCATTCAAAGGGCGACGGAGGTGGTGACGCAGGAGGCGGTGGCATATACGGTCTCATGATTCTAAAGTAGTCCGCGACTGCTCCATCTGGCGGCCATGTCGTGAGTCCGATCCGGCCACTTTTCCTGCAAACGCGGGCTAACTCGGCGGCAGCAGCCTCAGGGTCACGCACGAACATGACGCCACAG
The DNA here is from genome assembly GCA_052387475.1 of Anaerolineales bacterium. Lineage (GTDB taxonomy): Bacteria > Chloroflexota > Anaerolineae > Anaerolineales > UBA6663 > JANWXR01. The sequence goes on from JBQTJD010000369.1 coordinate 5,881, forward strand.
GTCGAAATCACTACGTCGAAGGTTTGATCCTCGAAGGGAAGCATTTCCGCATCGCCGACGCGAAAGTCAATCTCGAGGCGGGCCTCTGCTGCGGCAGTCTGCGCGGCAGCAATCAAATCCGCGCCAAAGTCAATACCGATGACAGAAGCATCGCGGGCGGCCACGCGCCGCGCGGCCCAGCCAGTGCCCGTTGCTACATCCAGGACACGTTCACCCGGCTGCGGATTGAGGCGCTGAATACAATGTTCGATCGAGTCAGCAATGGACTCACTGACCCGATCATAATCTTGTCCACCTGAATTCCATGTTGCCGCCGGTGTGATGTTGTGCGGACGAATAGCCGGTGTGTTCATCTCGAAATCCCTTCCGTACTGACTCGGTTGCCATACCGAGCAGCCCTTCGGCTGGCATTCTGCGAATGTGGCATTCTCGGATGCCGCTCAGGGTAAACTCGCGGCGAGGAATCTCTACTTCGGAGTCAGCGACTCCCCGTTCTGCGTACAACCGTTTCGCGCGGAGTGACACTCAAAGGTGCATGAGGCAAGCGCTTAACGCAAAGACGCAAGGAAACAGTGCTTTGCGTCTGAATGCACCGACACTAATGTTTCGGCGCATCCGTCTCGCGGATGTCAATCAGCTCTTGCCCTTCGATGGCTTGCAGCACC
>JBQTJD010000370.1:0-3794 GCA_052387475.1 Anaerolineales bacterium
CGTGTTTCCAGCCAATGCTTGCCACGCGGGCAGCCCGTAGAAAATCACCAGCCCGGCGAGCAGCCCGAAGAGCAGGCCTGCGCCGACGAACAGCAGCGCCGTGCGGCGCGAGGTTGCGGTGTCCTCAATCATCTTTCACCGCTCGTTTTTCGAGTTCATCCAATTGCCGCTCAAGCTCCGCCGTACGCTTTGTGTGGGCGCGCAACAACCACCACCACACACCCCAGCCAACGCACAACACAATCGCCACGATGACGAGACCGTTCATCACAAATTGCCATCCCTACGGCTTCAAGCCCGCGTCCTCACGGTCAGAGAGCAGAATAGCCTCATGCCGCCAAACGAATATCCACCAACGTGCCGCGATTTTCCCAGTTTACGGTCACGTCGCCGGGGTTGTACGCCACGCTGGGATTCGTCCAGCGAAAAAACCACTTGGCATCTTCGGGCCGCATGTTGATGCAGCCGCGCGATTTAGGCCGGCCAAAGTCGTTGTGCCAATAGGCGGCGTGCAGCGCCTCACCGATGGCGGAGAAGTACGACACCCACGCCACGCCGGGCAAATCCCAACCCGACTCAAGCGTGCCGCCCTGCATCTGGCGCGAGATGCGTTTCTGCCAGATGAACTTCTGCCCGAGGCCAGTGCCGCCCGCCAGCGTCTTGCCATCCTCGCCGTAGAACTGCGCGCCCGAGGCGATCTTGGCGCGGAACACTTCGGTCTTGCCTTCGAGCGCGGTGAGCGTTTGCTTGCTCAAATCCACCACGAGGGATTTATCACTGACGTTGGGCGAAATCGGCGTCACTTCCTCCGGCGCAATGATACGGAACGACTCGGCGGGGGAGTACATGTTCGGCGTGACCTCGGTGCCCGCGCGATACCACACTGCGCCATCTGCCATGCGGATGATTTCGCTGATGCGATAGACCGAGCCGTAGTACATGCGATACAGCACCTTTGCATCGGCGGCGGGCAGCGCGCGGCCTTCGACGTATGGCACGTGCACTTCGCCCCACACGCCTTCGGGCGGCAGCGTCGACAACGGCGTTTGCGGGTAGTTGCGGCAGGGCACGACGTGCGGGGCGTAGATGTAGCCGTCATCGGTCTCGTACCACACGTGATTGTGCGGCATGAACCCGTAGCCGACGATCTCGCGCCGCAGCGCAACCAGATCTTCGGGCATGAGGGTGCGGATGACGTTGCCTTCGGGTCGCGGGCGGCTGTGGATATGCACACCCCACGGCCACGCCACGCGGCCTATCCATACGTCCGGCCCCTGCGGGAGAGCGGCCTGCGCTGCGCGCAGGCGGGCGAATGCTGGCGCAGCCACACGCAGCGCCACCCCCGCGAGAGTCGCACCTGTCCATTTCAGAAAACTACGTCGAGAGGCCATATCGTAATCGTAACGCGCAATGCTTACAGGATAGTGAGAACGCAAAAGCCGAGCGATGCCCGGCCCTGCAACACATGTTACTCGTGTTGATTCTGAATGGCAAGCCGCTGCTTACTCTCCTGCCCAAGTCACTCCCCCATCACGGCTGGCGAAAACGTTGCCGGAGGCGTCCACCGCCAGAATGCGAGTCGCGTCGAGGGGGCTGACGGCAATAGCGAGGATCGCTCCCTGCGGTCCCAGCACCGCCCACGTCGCGCCGCCGTTATCGGACGCGAACAGGCCTGCATCGTTGCCGGCGTAAACTCTGCGCCGGGCTGCATCGTAGGTCACGGCGATGGTCACGCCGGGCAGGCTTGAAAGCCGCGACCATTGCTGCCCGCCGTCCGTGCTCCGCAACAATCCGCTGTCACCGGCGGCGGCGTAGAGCGTTTGCGGCGTCTCACCGACGACCAGGTTGAACGTTGACGGAGGTGAGGGAGGAAGTGCGGCCCAAGTCATGCCGCCATCGTGTGATGTGAACATTCCAAACCCAACTACGTTTGCGTAAACCGTATCGGCGTTTTGCGGGTCTACCGCGAAGCCATGAATATCGAGGCCGGGGAGATTGGTGTTGATGGCTTGCCACGATGCGCCGCCATCGGTTGATTTGAAGAAGACTTCGTGTCCGGCAGCATACATGACGTTCGGATTTGAGAGCGGCACTGCCAGCGCCATCGCATCAGCATTTTGCAGCGACGTTGGCTCCCACGTGCGCCCGCCATCCCGACTGACCAGCAAGCCGTGATGGTGGCCGAAGAAGACCGTCTCCGGCTCGGTGGGCGAAAAGGCCAGCGAGTGGAAATCGGCTGTCGTCAATTGGCTGACAGGTCGGACGGCGCTGCCACTGGGTGCATTATTGGAAAACCACAGCCAGCCCGCCGCCGCCAATCCAAGCACACCCAGCCCAACGACCCACAACCCAGCATTCGGCCAACGCCCGCGAACTGGCCGTTTGGATTGATAACGTTGACTCACAATCTTTCCTCCCGAATTCAAAGGCGCAAAGCGGCCGGCTGAAATTTCGCCTCGATGTCGCGCCGCACGTCGGCAAAGGCAGTTTCAAGATGGGGGTAGGCGAACCACACACAGCCGAGCGCGAACAGCCCACCCGTCATCAACCGCATCCACGAGTTGAACGAGCCGAGCACATCGCCGGCATAGAACGTCGCCGGAAATACGTTGCCCGTCAGTGCGGCCAGCCAGGTATTGCTATCGCGGAAGCCCTTCCCGATGCCGAAGACATCACTGACGAGGTGCGTACCGCCATCAATCACCATCGGCAGGATCAGCAGCCCAAAGCCCCACCACCGCAGAGGCCTCATCCATTTTCGCAACACCGAAAATATCAGGCCGCCGAAAAAGATTCCGGTGTACATGGATACCATTCGGTCTGACCAGGCGACCTTCCAGCCCATGTCTGCGTTACCGATGAACTGGCGAAGAACAAGTGGATTATTCGTGTCCTGCCAAATGGCTTGAATCTCAGCCAGTGAATACGACAACTGCTCGCCAAATAAGAAGTACGATCGTTGTGGCAACTGGTGACATTGCGTTGAATAGATCAGATAAATGATGTTGGCCGCGCCCGTCCAGCCCAGGTGCACGAACACCGGCGCGAGCCACGGCAGGCCGACATACACGCCAGAGGCCACGTTGACGACCAGCAACCAGTGGCGGCTGAGCCAGTACACTGCGCGGTTGGCGGCGACCGCAAACGAGCGCTCGCGTGTAGAAACAGAAACGATGGCAGGCATGGCGCTCTACTTTCGAATCACCGTGTAGCCTGCTTTTTCCCACTCAATCATCCCGCCGTCCAGGTTCCAGACGTTGGTGTAGCCGGCCTTCATCAACTCGTTCGCGACGATTGCCGACATCCGCCCGGAGCGGCAGTACAGCACGATCTTGGCCGACCGATCCGCCGGATATTCGCTCACGCGCTGCGGCCCATTCTCCTCGAAGGCGATGAATGCGTCGGTCTGTTCAAGCTCGCCTTCATATGGGATGTGCGTGTTCACAAACAAGAAATCCTTGTGCTTCAGCATTTCCGACAATTCGCTGGGTGCGACGTTGGTGTACGCGCCGCCGTCCACCTTTATTGGCGCACTGACGGCGCCGGACGGCGCGCTGGCGGATTGCACGCCACATGCGGCCAGCCACAAACTGAAAAGCAGAACCATCCGACTCCATTGACGAGATAGCATCATGACCTCACATTCAAAATGTCGCGTTGCGTCATCGGGGCAGAATAACTTCGATGCGCTGACGCAGTTCAGCCTCCGGGATGGGGCCGATGTACACGCTGCGCAACTGTCCGGCGGCATCCACGAAGTAAGTTTCCGGCACGCCGCGCGCGCGATATTGCGC
>JBQTJD010000371.1:0-5026 GCA_052387475.1 Anaerolineales bacterium
GCCCAGCGGTTCAGGGCCTCATCACGCACACGGACGGAGACCGAGTAATTGGTGGTCATACGATTGAGCGCCCGCCACTGCAACGTGACTGTAAGCGGCTCGCCGGGGCGCAATACGCGTTGCTCGATTTCAGCGTGCTGCAACGCCAACACCCCGCCAAAAATCGCCGCCCCTGGCATAGAGGGCAGACGCATAGCGATGGAGCCAAAGTTTGCTTGCTCATCGCCATTCGCCAGCCGCAAGCGGGTCCCGTCGCGCAAATCGTATACGCCGACTGCTATTTGAAGTGCATGAGGAAAGATGAGGTACGGCGGAATCGCAATCACGTATTCATCGACCCAGGTTTGGCCGGGCGTCATCAGCGTGGTAGCCAGCAAGCCCTGTCCCGGATAGCGGTCACGTTGGGCGACTATGACGCCGTCTTCGTCCACGAGGTGCATGAACAGACTCCAGTTGCGATCCATTGCGATTTGCGCTTGCCAATACAACGTCAGTCGTACGACCTCACCGGGTTGAGCGGTAGACGTTTGCAAATCATAGCCCAGCAACTTCAACTCGCCGAAATCGGCGTCGAGACGGTTGGGGATGGCGGCGAATTCTGCTTCAGTGAGCGCAGGCGGTGGCGCGTAGTGCGGGGCGATGACGGCGAACGGCACAACGGATGAAAGCAGGCCCATCAACGCGACCAACATCCACGGCAGCCCGCGCCACAGGCTCCACAGCCCCGCCGCAATCAATAGACTGATGGCCGAGATCGCCGGGAAGATCAGTCGGCCCTGCGATGCCCACGTAATAGATGACCATCGAACGAGGCCGAACAGCAGCAACGCGATCCAGCCGCAGATCAATAGCCATTGCATCGCGCTGGCCGCGTTGACGCGCCGCTGCCGCACGACACGCGCGAGTCCCCATCCCAACCCAATCACCGCGACACCCGCCGCGACATTGAGCGCAGTGTACGTCCACCCCGGCAGCGGCACGCTCACCCCGCCGAACAATCCCCAGTACGCCTGCAAAAAGCCGACCCGCTCACCCCACAGTTGCAGCAGTGTCGCCGGTTGCGGTCGCGCGCCGACAATGGCGATGAAGGTGTTCCAGCCCAGCCAATCATCGTAAAGTTGAAAGTTGCGGAGGTACCACCAGAAGGCGACGAGGAAGGCGACGCTGAAAATGACGAGCGACTCGCGCAACGTATTGCGTAGTGCGTAATTCGCAACACGCAATACGGAATACGCATTACGTTTGGCTCGCTGCACATTGCTCCACAACACCACCAGCCCAGCCAGGCCAAACAAGCCCAGCACCGATTGTTTACTCAACGCGCCTGCGCCGAGCAGTAGGCCGAGCACCACGTGCGTCCATCCAAGTTTTACCGGCGGATGTTTGACCCAGCGCGCGAGCAACCATAGCGTGGCCGCCGAGAATGTGATGGCGAGGTTGTCATTATTCACGCAGGCGCTGATGAAGACGAACATAGGCGTGAATGCGGTGACCGCCGCAGCCGCCAGTGAAAGCCATTCGTCGCTGGCGGTCAACTCTCGAGCGAGGCGATAGGTGAAGTACACCGTGCCCGCACCCATCAGCACTGACAGAAATCGAATCAACCGCACGGCCAGCGCCGTGCCATGCCAGCGCCAGGGTTCATCGGCGCGGTGGATGAGGATGTTGTTGTTGCGGTCAGCGGTGATGAGGCCGTTGTCGGTGTGGGGGTTGATCCAGCGCACCTGCGCCAAATCACTGGTATCGATCCAAAACGTCGCCGTCGCCATCAGCATGTAATACAGCGGCGGTTGGCTGCCCTCCTGCCGCCACGGCTGAACGTTCGCCGGGTCTTGCACCGGCAGCCAGTTTCCGTCAGCCAATGTCTTCACCATTGGATAGTGCCACAGCTCATCGGAGATTTCGAACAGCGGTGTGATGGCGGCATAGACCGCACCGAGCAGCGTGAACGCGCTGAGCAGCAGCGTGAGGGCAAGCAGCGGATTACGGCGCGACATTCACATCCCCTAGTTCCACCGAATCCATGCCGGAGGCCAGACCGACGCGCTGACCCGTTTGGAGTTGATAGAGGCCGACCCGTAGCCGGTACGCGCCCGGCAGCATATCGGCTGGCAAAGCGAGCCTGTGTGAGTCGGTGATGTGTTCGCCCGCCTCCCACCAATCTGTCGAATAGAGGCCGGCGTGCGCGGCGGACTGTGGAGGCGCATCGGCCTGCGCCACGAGTTTCCCGTTCGGGTCAAGCACATGCACAAAGACCGTGTAATCAGCGGATGGTTTACCGGTCGCCTCCCAATACAGGTGCAACTCACTGGTTTGCCCGACGTGGAGCGGCGCCAGTTCATAAGCCCTCAGCGTGATGGGTTCCGAGAACAGCGCGTCTACGGGTCGGGCGGTGGCGGGGGCAGGCCGGCCAAATCCCTCGGCTTTGATTGACCCTAACTCGATGACGGGCACTGGCTGTCCGCCGACATCCGCGACCGGCGGGCGCGCACCGGTTTCGAGGTCGAACATGCCCACCTGCAAATCGTACACGGCGGGGCTGGGCGTCTCGGCGCCACTGCGTACGGTGACGTCGTCGCAGAACTGCGTTTTGGCCCGCCAGTGTGTGGTGGGATAACGCCCGAGGCCCGGATAGGTATTGCGCGCGCCAACAACCTGCATCTCCCCACCCACGAGTTGCACAAATACGGAATACGGTCGGGACGTTGGGGTCAGGGCCTCCCAGCAGAGCGTTACCGTCACCTCGCCACCGGGAGCGAGGGCGCGCGTCGAAACGGTATAACCGACCAATCGTGCGAAGTCTCCAGTGGTAAACTGCGTGCGCTCAAAGGCAGAGGAGAGCTCGGTGAGCAACGCCGGCGGTTGATAGGCAGGCAAGATGTATAGCGGGCCAAGCAGCGTCATCGTCCCCATGTAGATGGCGCTCGCATACGGCAGCCCGCGCCATAGACGGCGTAGCCCCAGGACCATGAGCAACATGAGCGCGGCCAAAGCCGGAAAGAGTAATCGGCCCAGCGTGCCCTGCAAATGCGCCGACCACCACACCAATCCCACACTCACCCCGGCGGCGTAAATCAGCACGATGGCGAAGCGCAACCCGTGCTCGCGGTTTCGGATAAGCCGCACGCTGACGCCGGCCAACCCGATGAGGGCTAACACCTCCATCACCCGCCAGCCCCAATACGCCCAACCCGGCAGCGACACATTCGTCCAGGCGAAGGCGGCCCAAAACGTCGTGGAGACAATGGAGAGTTGTAGCGGCACATCGGCCAACGTGAGCGGCGCGCCGCGCGGGAAGATGAGGGCATGGATCCCGACGCCCAACGGGTCAGCATAAAACCAAGAGTTGCGCAGATACCACCCCCCGGCCAGCAGCAGCCAGCCGCCCCGGCTCGCCGTCACGCCCTTCACCGCCACACTTACATCGCGCCGCTGCCATGCCAGCCACACCGCGACGGCCGCGCCGAGCACCGGCAACAGAATCGCATTGGTCTTGGCCAGCGTTGCCAATCCCGCCAGGCCACCGAACAGCAGCCACGGTCGCCACTCGTTCGGACGTGGCAGCACCCGGAGCAACATCCACAACGCTGCCGTGGAGAAGCTGGTGACAAGCGCATCGTTGCTGACGCTGCCGGCGATGAAGAGATATTGCGGATGCAGCGTGATGAGCGATGCCGTCAGCAGCGCCAGCAAGCGTTCATGCGTCAACTCAAGCGCGAGCGCAAAGGCCAGTGGGATGGTTGCCGCGCCCAGCGCGAGTGAGAACAATCGCAAGACCCAAACCGCGCGATAGTCTTCATTGGCCGAATGCACGAAGCGATTCTTGTTGTCTGGCCTGGTGCCGGGCGCGGGATAAGCCCAGAACGGGTTTATCGGCGGCAGCGGCGCCGAGACCTCCAGGCCCAGGACGCGCACCAGCCCGGCTGACAGCGCGTAATACAGCGGCGCATGCCCGGCGATCTGCTGGGCCGGGTTCAACGCCGCATCCTTCACCAGCGGCGGCAACTGGCCGAGCCGGACGATGTGCGCAACGTAAGCGTAGTGCCCTTCCTCATCGGGTTTTTCGAATGGCGGAGTGGTGGCACTGTAGACATTCCCCAATGCCAGATAGGTGCATACCAATATGATGAGTGCCAGCGTCGTGCGCGTCATCGGTTGTCGGGTGACCAGTGGGGCCATGCGCAGAGTTTACCCGAGCCGGAAGAATTCCAGCGTGCGCGCAGCGATGTGTTCCCAGCGGAAGGCCGCCGCCGTCTCGCGCGCCGCCGCGCCCAGCCGCGCGCACAACTCCGGCGCGTCGAGCAGTTCCGAAATCGCCAGCACCAGTGCCGCCGGCGAGTCCGGCGGGACGAGGCGGATGTTTTCCCCGTCGCGCAGTTCGGGGATGGAGACTCTCGGAATAGTGGAGATGATGGCGCAGCCGTGCGCCAGCGCCGCCATCAGCGAACCGCGGCGTAACGAGACCCCATCGCGATACGGCAGCACCACCGCGTCGCACGCGAGCAAATGCGCCGACACTTCCATCGCCGAGACAAAGCCGGTAGTTGCGATTCGATTCTCAAGCCCGTGGCGCGTGATGAGTTTCTCCATCGCCGCGCCGAACGCCGCGTCGGTCGGGTCACTGCTGCCGGCCCGCCCACCGATGAGGGCCAGCTTCACACGCGCCTTGCGTTCGGCCAGCACTGCCAGCGCGCGGATGAGGCTGTCGCCGCCCTTGGAGTGATTCAAAAAACCGAAGTAGCCGAGCAGAAATTCATTGGGTGAAACGCCCATCTGCGCGCGGAAGCGGGCGCGGTCAAAATCGGCGGGGGGTTGCACGGGGATGTTGCTCCCAATCGGGATGCGGGCGACGCCGCGCACACCGCGCCGTCGCAACTCGGCTTCATCCGCCGCATCGGTCACAATCACGCCCGTTGCCGACTTCGCCAAATGCGTCACCGCCCACTCGCGCGCGCGGCCCGCCTTCGGGAAAAGATACGGCACGCGCAAATCGTGAAAGGTGACGGCGGCGGGTACGACGGCGCGC
>JBQTJD010000372.1:0-5605 GCA_052387475.1 Anaerolineales bacterium
TTTGAGTTCGAGGACGCCCAGCGGCAGACCGTTGACGAACACAATTACATCCGGGCGGCGGTGGTGGCGATTCTCCACCACCGTAAATTGATTGACGGCCAGCCAATCGTTGTTTTCTGGCTCGTCAAAATCCAGCACGCGCACCTGTGCGCCAGCGATGCGCCCCCTTTCGTGTTGATATTCCACATTCACGCCGTCCACCAACATACGATGCGCGGCGTGGTTGCTTAGCACCAACGAAGGGGTGTTGACGCGGGTGAGTTTGCGAAAGGCTTCGTCGAGCGCGGTGGGCGGGAGGCTGGGGTTGAGGCGTTGCAGTGCGCCCCGTAAAGACAGTGCCAGAACGACCCGCCCAAAGTCTTCGCGCAAGCCATTCCCGGCTTCTGGCAACAAATCGCCGCCGCCCAAGACCGGATAACCAATCTGACGGAACCAATTGAGGACGGCTTCCTCAACGACCGACTCGGTGAAGGCAGCCATGCGTTAGGTCAAGGAGGGCAACGACCGTAACCGTTGAAGCCACGCGGCAAAATGAGCGCACGCTTGTTCAATGGCGATGAGGCCGATGTGTCCGGCGGCGAGTGGGCCGTGTAACGTTTTGCGATAGGCTGGGCGGAGATTTCTCAATTGGGCCGATGGATGAGTATCTGGCCCGTCGTTAATGTGTTCCGGGCTAGGCGCAGAATTCCGCACCGCCTGAAGCGCCGCATGAAATGTACCCCAGTTCGGCTCAATGTCAGTCAGCTTAAGCGTATCCGTGAACAGCAAAGCTTCAAACTCATAGGGTTGGATATGGGGTACGAAACGGTCAGCCCGAACTCTGGCTTCTTCAACCACGGCCTCTCTCAGTTCTTGCTCAAGCGTTATAGATCGCCGTAATGGGTCAGTGATGGCGCGACCTGCGGCAAAGCCCGGAAAATCGGGGTGTAAGGCGTACAAATCAAAGAATGTCGTCACGTAGGTATCGGGCCGCTGACGAAGTGTGTTGCGCAAATAACGCAAGATGCGCGAGTAGGTGAGTGCGCCGCCGCGTCCACTGCGGCTGGTGGGGATCAGGCGTGGTTCGAGGAAAAGATCAGCGGGTGCAAAGGCTGGCGCAAGCACGTCGCGCACGAAGGTTTCTTCCGTCTGGCCTTCACCCACAATGATGACGGTGATCATTGAGTCGGTCTGCCCCCAAGGATATTCAGTTTCCACAGCTCGCCGAGTGCATAGTCTTTGAGCCAGTCGGCTAGCTCTTCCGAATTGAGTCGCGCAAACGTCGAAGCGCCCGCTTGCTGGTTGACGACTACAATCTGTTCGGGTTCCAGGACATTGACCAGTTCAACCGACTGGGTGGCGATGATGAGTTGTCTTGTTTCGGCGGCCTGCTTGAAAAGCTCAGCCAATACGTTGAGGGCATAGGGGTGCAAGCCTAACTCTGGCTCGTCAATAATCACGGTGTCAGGTTGCAGGAAGCTCGGTTGCAAGAGCAGGGTCGCCAGAGCCATGAAGCGTAGCGTGCCATCGGAAAGTTGGCGCGGCCCATACGGAGTATCAGGGTCGGTCTTGGTTGTCCATTCCAATGCCAGCCGTTGCCCGAGGTTTTCGCGGTAGACGAAATCGCCAAAGAACGGCGCGACGAGCCGAATCGTTTGTGTGACACGGCTGTAATAGTCCGGATGCTGCTCGCGGAGCAGGCGTAGAAAAGGCGCCAGGTTGGCGGCGTTCGGCTTGAGGCGCAAATTATCATGCACGGGTTGAGCGTGGCGTAGGGGAGCGTTTTCGCTCGTGTCGTGAAAGTGATAGACGCGCCAGCTTGCCAGCGCGGGCAAGACGTAGGGAGCGAAGGTATCGTCTTCGACTTCCGGCAGGCGGGCTTCGGTGTGACCGCTCCCGAGCGGGTGGGTGGACTGGGTGAAATCACCGTCGAACCACGTTTCTTCACGGGTAAAGACCAGTTTTTCGCCGCTGGCCTGAAGGGCAAAGCGATAGCCGTTGCGGGCAAAGTAGAACTCGGCCTGCATTTCGGGTGTGCGCCAGCGCCCGCCATGCAGGAGCGCGTCCGGGCCGTCATGACTCTGCACGAACAATTGCAGACGGCCTTCCACCAGCTCGGCCAGCATGTGAAATAGACTGACGAAATTGCTTTTGCCTGCGCCATTGGCGCCGATGAGGACGTTCAGGCCGCCCAACTCGAAGCCCTCCAGGGCGCGGATGGATTTGTAGCCTTTGATCGTCAGCCGATTGAGTTGAGCCATGTTAGCTGCGTTCCATTATAAATCGTTGCGTCTCCGCACCTGGATTTCCCACTCACCCGCTTGGGCAACAACGCTTCGCGCAGGGTCGGGAGGCGGAACCACTGAAGCACTGATGTCCTTGAGCGCACTGAATCAGTGCCCTCAGCCTGCGTCAGCGTCTCAGTGATTCAACCCCTCGTCGCCGTAATCGCCGCGGTCCGTCCCCGGCTCGCCGGGGACGATAGCGAGGCCGCTCGCGACGGCGTAGCCCAGACCGGCATACCAATCGAGGGCGGCTTTTTCGACGACTGCCTCGCCAAAGCGGGTCACCTAGTTCTGTCCCCGCACCTCGCACCATTGCGGCGGGAAGGATTCTGCGACAAAGGGCATGAACCGATCTAGCCACGACTTATATGGTGCTGTGTCTAGCATACGCGCCCCGACCAGGTCTCTTTGTTTTTCATCCCTTAGCCACACCTCGATAATGACGACATCACGACTCTGAGTTGGGGTCAACCACCGTGCCTGTCCGGGCGGTAGAAACGTCTTAATCATACCAGTGAGCAACTCTGCAATCTCTGATGTGAGAGGGCCTTTAAGTCGATACGCCTGTTGCATTACCAAAGACATACGTGCCTCCTTCTCGTTTCTACGGCGAATTCCGTAGCTATCCGACTCTTCGGGTCGCAGATGCGGTCATTATCGTCTGCGTGCACGTCGCGTAGCCCGCTCGATTCGCGCTACCGCTCGTGTTATTTTGTCGAGCACACGTGCGAACCACTCCAGCCCACTCGACATATCCTCAAAACTCAACTTCGATTGCAATGGTGTGGTCGCCTTCGCGTTCACACCACCTTGGGTCGACGAGCGCGAGCCGTGCGAACGATCATACGCTGCTCGCTGGACCGGATCACGCAGGACTTCGTAGGCAGCATTGATCGCTTGCATCCGCTGAAGGGCTTCTCGTGATCTGTTCTTGTCAGGGTGATACTTCTGGGCAAGTTTTCGATATGCCCCCTCAATGACTTCCGGTTCGGCCTCGGGGGAGACCTGCAAAGTGGCGTAGTGATCTGCCGATGGCTTGAACATATAAGGAAAAAAGCCTATGCCCGCGCCTCTTCGGTGGGCGAACGATCTTTCACTTCAAACCCGCCTGCCACATTCTTCACCCGCAACTCCCCGCTCACCAGCTTAGGCAACAGCGCATCGCGCAGGGCAACGAGGATGGTGGATTGTTGTTCATTGCTTTCAATTCTTTGGTCAAGCGGGTTTGCAAATTCTTCAAACTGTCGAACTCGTTCTAGCGGTGGAATTGTCACGTCCAACGACTCGAAATCTTTCTTATTAATTGAACCAAAAATAGTGCCCTCCGCCTCAAAGCGTGCGAAGCTCTTGCGCAAGTTCTGCATTGCATAGTATGTATACGACCGACCACCAGACTTATGCCTTACAGCAGCTATACCACGTCCAATCGCACATCTCTCCTTCGACATGTTCATATCGCCCACGGGAGCGCGCACGCTAACGAGAGTATCCCCCGCCTTGGCAAAGCGAGTAGGTGCCGAACAATAAATCCGATTTGATGGATAGCGAAATCCAAAATCTGTCCTGCCCTGATAGAAAGGTAGCCCATCCCCTGAGTCATTGTAAGTTCCGCCAGGAGGGGACTGTCCCATCGTCAATTGGAATTCATCTGCCAAAGCCCCCGTTTCCCAATCATCCTCCGCTCCATCCACGAACCACGCTTTGAACAGCGCCCGCGCCATGCTCTCCAGCGTTTCGTTCATGCGCTGATGGCTTTGCGAATCTCGCCCTCGCCGGATGTATTTGACGACATCGAACCATTCGCCAGCACAAAGCCCGCGATGCCGGTCGGCGCGAGGTGATGGATGAAGTGTTGCACCCAGGCGAAGTTGGCGTTGCCCGCCGGGGGCACGCCGAACTTCCAACGCTTATCATCTTTGAGCAAGCCGCCGCGCCAATCGCTATCGTTGAAGGGCGGGTTGGCCAGCACAAAGTCAGCCTTCAGGTCAGGGTGTTGGTCGTTGTGAAACGAGTCGCCGTGGGCGATGTGGGCGTCAATGCCGCGAATGGCGAGGTTCATTTTGGCCAGCCGCCACGTCGTGTAGTTTGACTCTTGTCCATACACGGCAATATGGCGGGCGGCCCGTCGGCCAGTCCCGTTACCATTGGCGTGTGCTTCGATGAACTTGGCCGACTGCACAAACATCCCACCGGAGCCGCAGCACGGGTCATATACACGGCCCTTGTATGGTGCGATCATCTCCACCAGCAAGCGCACTACGCTGGCCGGTGTGTAGAACTGGCCGCCCTTCTTGCCCTCGGCGCTGGCGAACTGCGAGAGGAAGTATTCGTAAACGCGCCCGAGCAAATCCTTCTCGCGCCCGTAATCGGTGCCGAGTTCGAGATTGGTCAGCAGGTCAATCAATTGGCCGAGGCGTTGTTTATCCAAACCGGGGCGGGCGTAGTCTTTGGGCAGAACGCCCTTCAGTGTGGGGTTGTCACGCTCGATGGCATCCATCGCCCGATCCACCACTTCGCCGATGTTGGCCTGCCGGGCGTTGGCCCGCAAGTGCGCCCAGCGCGCTTCCGGTGGCACCCAGAAGATGTTGACGGCGCGGTACTCGTCGGCGTCTTCGGGGTCGGCCCCTGTGCGCGTTCCGCTTCGAGTTTGGCGTGGTGCTCTTCAAAAGCGTCGGAGATGTACTTGAGGAAGATCAGGCCGAGGACGACGTGCTTGTACTCGGCGGCGTCCATGTTGTTGCGCAGCGCGTCGGCGGCGGCCCACAGTTTGGCCTCGAAGCCCAGGTTGGTCGACGACTCGGTTTTGAGATTGGCAGCAGTCACAGTGACCTCGGAGGCTGTTTTGTCGGATTGTAAGCTATGGAATTTTAGTTCAACTCAGACAGTTTCGTGTCGGGGTGGATTAGAGCGGATTCTAGATTGATTTACGGGATGTCATTCCCGTGAAAGCGGAAATCCAGCCGTTCGCGCGCGCCGCTGGGCAGGATGCTGATCAGCGAGGCTCGCTCCTCGGCGTTGAAGGCGCGTGGATGTGTTTCAAACGAATTGGCATCAACCAAGGCTAGGTTATCGCTCATGCAGCGCCTCGCGGCTGCTGACCCGGCGACCGTGTGTGCCGAGATTGGGGGCCTGCTCTAACCACCGCAGGTGACGGCGCCTAGCCTGGGTGTATCGGCCCTCGCGCTGCACGAGTTCGGTCAGCGTTTCAATCAGTACCTAATTTTTGCCCAAATTGGGCGACCTGTCATCGAGCGAAGGCGGTCTGGACGGCTTGGGCAAGTGGATGTTTCTGGTTCAGGACAATCTGCTGGACTTGCCCGTCGGCTGTGATTTCAATCTGT
>JBQTJD010000373.1:0-10876 GCA_052387475.1 Anaerolineales bacterium
AAATGCCGCCACCATAGCCGGCCGTGTTGCTAGAGAGGTCGCTGCCCTTGATTGTCACCGGCGCGCCATCCCAGGCCAGGATCGCCCCGCCCCAGCCATTGTTCATGTCCGTGGTGTGGTTGTTCCGCAGCACACTGTTGATGATCATCGTCCGCGCCCCCGCAAAGCGCGGATACAGCGCGCCGCCGTTGATCGCCCGGTTGCCTTCCAGCAGGCTGTTGGTGATCGTCAACGGCCCACCGTCACTTAGAATCGCTCCGCCGCTGAGCGTGGCGCGACTGTCGCGGATGATGCTGCCCTCCAAAATGAGTGTGCCATTGCTGTTGTTGCGGATCGCGCCCCCGTCGCCATTGAAGTAACCCCGAGTCAGCACAATGTTGCGCAGCGTCAGCACCGCGCCGACGTCAAACAGCCGGTGCGTGTTTTGTCCGTCGAGGGTAATTGTGCCGCCGCCGTCAATCGTCGTATTGAGGTTGATGGATTTCTGGCCGGTGAACAGGATGGTGTGCGGCGCACTACCGCAGTTGAAGGTCACGCTGCCGCCGCCGGCCAGCGCCGTGTTCAAGGCCGCTTCGGTGCAACTGCCCGGCGTGCCGTTGCCCACCACGCCGCCCGCATGGACCGGTGTTGCGCCTGGCACAGCCATCAGCGCCGCACCCAGAGTGCATGCCATGACAATACGAAAGACACGCAGTTGAGCCGAATACATGATGACCTCCTTGCGTGACCTCGGCAGCGCCCAACCGGGTTTAGAAGATATGTTTTCTGTAGCCCAAGCGATGTAATAGAGATTCTAGCACTCGCCGCAAATGGCTCCAAATTCAAGGCAAAGGCCGGGTAGGCCCAGAGAATCGGCGCGGACGTGACGGTGACGCGCGTGGTGATGCGCGACGGCGCGCAGATCAACCCGGACGAGCGCCCGCTGCACACCAAGTATCAGCCCTGGCGCGCGATTTACCAGTACGGCCCCGGCACCCCCAACATCCCTACCCCGGCCCCAACCCCCGAGCCGACCACGACGCCTTGAGTATTGGCCCTCATCGTTAGATGCCGTAAAATTGGGGCGTGTATGATCGCGTCTTGTCTCGCATGCACGAATTGGTGAGGCTTCGGCGCTATGTGATGACCTTACATGCCGAAGAAGAGATGACCGAAGAGGGGTTGAGTATCTTTGATGTTGAAAGCGCTATCCTTGCGGGCAGGGTCATCGAAAGGCAGCGCGACCGGCACACTCGTGAGCCAAAATACTTGGTCCGCGGCCAATCGGTGGATGGCAACGCCATTGTCGTCGTCGTAACCAAGTTTGGTTACACGGGCAAACTCGTCATCCTAACAGTCTATGCCGAATAATCACAAAACTCGCTCTTTGACTTGTGAACTCTGTGGGCAGGGCGAGGCGTATATTCGACACGTCACGCGGAGTTACGGCAAAGGCCGAAGCCTGCTTGTTATCGAAAATGTGCCCATCGTCGTGTGTCCGAGTTGCGGCGAAAGTTATTTAACTGCCGAAACGCTTCACGAATTGGAACGCATCAAATTGCATCGCCGCAGCTTTGCCAAACAGCGCAACGTCGCCGTGGCGACGTTTGCCTAGCGCCGATGTTAGATTGGTTTGCGGCCCGTCATTCCCGCGAAAGCGGGAATCCAGCAGTCTGGCCTGGACACCCGCTTTCGCGGGTGTGACGAATTGCCGTAAATCAAAATGAAATTCGCTCCAGCGCCACGCGACGAAGCGTGAGCGCTATGACTACGAAGAAGGCGCCCGCCGTCTCTAAACCGCGCCGCGTCGCCGAGATGCGCGCGAACTATCGTCTTGACTACAGTCAAGCGCGCCCGAACCGATTTGCCGGTCGGGCGGCGCAAGACCGCGTGGTCGTGGTGCTCGACCCTGACATCGCCGCCGTGTTTCACGACTCCGAATCCGTCAACCACGCCTTGCGCGCGCTTATCTCCGCGATGCCATCGAACGGCAAGTAGTCACCGAGCAAAGTTTCGTTTCACACCGCAAGAAGCCCGCGACGCGGGCTTCTTTTGTTTTGCCCGCCGTCCGTTTCCACCAGATGGCAGCACGCGATTTATCAGTACGGCCCCGGTACGCCCAACATCCCCACCCCCGCTCCAACGCCGAGCCGACCATGACACCGACGCCATAAATTTCGCCCTCACCCCGCGCAACATTAGTTGCGCTCCCCTCTCCCGCTGGGAGAGGGGAGCGGCCGCAAAATTTTCGACACGCACTTCCTTTCTTGAAGAGAAAGAGCTGAGGGGAACAAGAGTCGTACAATTGCCTCGTGCTCAAACGTCTGCGTCAGCTCAATCCGTGTCGCCGCCCCCTCATCGTTCGCCGCTACACCCACGCCGATGGATACACCGTCATCGAATTGCGCCAGCCGCTGGTCGTCGTCTTGCTTGGCGTGGCGCTGCTGGCATACATCCTTTGGCCGGTGGCCGAGACGGCGATGTTGCTCGTCGCGTTGGCCGGCTTGCTGTTGACGGCTTGGCTATGGGCATGGACGCTGGCGCGCGGCGTGCACGCGGAACGCAAGCTGCGCTACGCCGCCGTGCAAGTCGGCGACGAGATCGAAGAGCAACTAACGCTGACCAACGCCAGTTGGCTGCCTGCGTGGGCAGAGGTGGTGGACGAGAGCAACTTGCCCGGCTACGCGCTTGCCAGCGCACAGGCCGCCGACCCGCAGGCTGAGCGGCGCTGGCGCGTGAAAGGCATGTGCTCGCGGCGCGGCGTGTTCGCGCTCGGGCCGTGGGAGTTGCGGATGGCTGATCCGTTCCGTGTATTCGCGGTGCGCCAAACGTATACGCAACACGAAGAGCTGGTCGTTTATCCCCCGCTGGCGCAATTGCCGGGACAGTTGCAGCCGCGCAGCGCCACGCTCGGCGATAGCCGGATGCTGCGGCAACCACTGCGCGCCGAGACCATCAACGCCGTCTCCGCACGCGCGTACGTGCCCGGCGACCCGCTGCGCCACCTCCATTGGCGCACGACGGCGCGACGCGGCGCACCGTTCGTCAAAGTCTTCGAGCCGGAGGCCACCTCCACGTTCTGGCTCATCCCCGATTTTGATTCGGCGGCACAAACCGGGAATGGAGAGGATGGCACAGAAGAAACGCTGGTGCTGTTGACCGTGGCGCTGGCCGCGCAGTTGCTGCGCCAGCATCTCAGCGTGGGATTGATTGCGTATACCGACTCGCTGAGCGTGGTGCGCCCGCAGCCGGGGACCGCGCACCTGTGGCCCATCCTGCGCGCGCTCGCGTCGTTGCATCCCTATCCGCGCCCCATCACACAAACTCTGGCCGAAGTCACGCCGCTGCTCTCGCCTCGTTCGATGACGGTGGTGCTCAGTCCCACGCTTGATGCGGATTGGCTCAGCGCACTGCAGCGCTTCATCCGCAAAGACGGCGGTGCGGAATTGATTCTGCTTGATCGCGACTCTTTCATCGGAGCGGCAACGGGCCGTGCGGACAACGCGGCGCGTTCCCTCACGAGCCACGGCTTGCCTACGCACGTCGTGCGGCGCGGCGATGTGACGCCGGTGCTCGGCGCATACGGCGCGCTGCGGCGCTGGGAGTTTATGACGCTCGGCACTGGTCGCATCGTCGTGCGACAGACTCCGCGCTCTTCAACTCCCTCCCCTGTTCCGCCGCTTTTGCGGAACGGGGGAGGGTCGGGGAGGGGGCCGGACGCGTGACTCACCGAATCCGATTCTTCCGCCTCTCGTGGTCGAGCACCGTCGCGTTGATATTGACGCTCACTCTGGCCGGCATCACCGCTGATAACATCACGCGGGCGCGTTGGACGGCGAACCCCGACGTGCATTTGCCCGCGGTGTGGCTGGGGCTGCTGTGCGGCGCAACGCTCGCGTTGACGCGCTGGCGTGGCCGCACCGCGTTGGCCTACAGCTTCGGGCTGTCACTGGTTGTCGCGTTCGAGACGATCGCGCGCGTGATGACCTCACCAGCGCTGGTCGCGCCCACACTGCGGCAGGCGATTGATGGGCTGCATCTGCGCGCGGTCACCGGCTGGGAGCGTGTGAGCGAATGGCCCGCAACACTGGCCGCCGGCGAGGCCGTGCCCGACACGGGGTTATTCATCGCGCTGCTCGGCATTATCGTCTGGAGCGCACTGGCATGGCTGGGGTGGTGGCTGGCGCGCCGTCAACAGCCACTTATCGCCGTGCTGCCTCTGGCGGCGCTGCTCGCGCTCAACAATCACCTGAGCGGCCAGCCGTCGGCGGGATTTATCGCGTTGCTGGCGTGCACACTACTCCTCATCGCCGGCGTGGGCTTCGGGCAATTGCAGCGCGATTGGGACGCGCGGCGGGTGGACTACTCCGAGGAATTGGGGCTTGAATGTGGCGCGGCTGGCGTCGTGCTCACAATGGTGATTGGGCTGGCCGTAGCCGCCGCGCCTTTCGCCGCCACGCCGGAGGGCTGGCGGGCCATGGCCAAAGTCCTCGAGGGGCCGGCCGCGCAAACGGCCTCGCAACTGTTCTCCGGCGTCAACCCGCCGCGTGATGTGTCCTTCGCCACCTTCGCGCAAACGCCCGACCTCAGCCGCATCGGCGCGCCGATCCCGCAAAGTGATGAGACGGTGATGTGGGTGCGGATCAGCGACGCACCCCCGCTCCCGCCGCAAGTGGGCGAGGCTGCGCGGGTGACGACCCGTGTCCATTACTGGCGCAACGCCGTCTTTGGCGCGTACACCGGTCAAGGTTGGCGTGCGAGCGCCGATGTTGATTCGCTTGTCGGCGACGCCGGTCGTTATCCATTGCAACAGCACTTTGAAATCGTCGCCGACCACAGCCCGGCGCTCTTCGCCGTCAATCGCCCCATCACCACGAACGTTTCCATCACACCAAATGGACTCGTGCAGGGTGAGGTCTCAAGCTACACCGTCACTTCACTCGCCACGCGCGTTACCGCGACGGAACTCATCACCACTTCAATCGAGTATCCGGCAGAGATTGCGCGCGAGTATCTGCCGCTGCCGGAGACAGTGCCGGCGCGCGTCCAGGCATTGGCCGCCCGCCTTACAGCGGGCACGGCCAATGCGTACGACAAAGCCGTGCAAATACAAAACTATCTGCGCGCGAATTATCCGTATCGGCTCGATGCGCCGCCAGCGCCCGCCGGTCGCGATGCGGTGGATTACTTTCTCTTCGAGGGGCCGGGCGGCTTTTGCAGTCACTACGCCTCGGCGATGGTGGTGCTGTTGCGCGCCGTGGACGTGCCGGCCCGCGTTGTCACCGGCTTCGCGATGGGCGCGTACGATTTCGAGCGTGGCGCGTGGCGTGTGCCCGCGAGCGCGGCGCATGCGTGGGTCGAAGTCTACTTCCCCGAATACGGCTGGGTGGAGTTCGAACCGACGGCGGCCTTCAGCCCGCGCGACTATCCGGGCGCGGCGAGCGCAGCGCCGGCTGAGCCAGCGGCTGTTCCATCGCATCAACCTATCACCGCGTGGGAAGTTGTGCGCCTCGTCGGTGCTGTCGTCGTCGTCATCGCCATACTCGTTTGGCTCGTGCGCCCATTGTTCATTCGCGCGCAACCCACACCGGAACGCGCCCGCCGGTTGTACTGGCAGATGCGCGCGGCGTTGGGTCGCGCCGGGTTGCGGGGTAACCCCAGCACGACGCCACACGAATATCTGAACGCGCACGCCGAGGCGCTTGCGCCGCCGCTGCGCTCGGCGCTGGCCGATGTCACGCGCGTGTACGAGCGCGCCGAGTACGGCGAACAAACGCCTGCACCGCGTGAAGTCGAGAACGTGCAACATCAATGGCAACGCGCACGCGGCGAATGGATGAAGTTGTGGTGGCGGCGGATGACCTCACCCCCTGCATAAGCGAAGCGACTCTCTCCTGCTCCTTCGTCGCCGGAGAGGGGGCCTCATGGCAAAAATTCTTTCTGAGATTTGAGTCACCCCTCTCCCGACTGTGCTTTTCCAGTCGGGAGAGGGGATGGGGGTGAGGGCCTCTGGTGAGGTAAAATCGCGCCGATAGGAGACCTCATGATTGCTCAAGACCTGCTCGAGATTTTGCGTTGTCCGCACTGCGTCAGTCATCAAACGCGCCAGCCCGGCGACGACCCCGGCCAACTCATCTTCCATCGCGACACCTGGCTGGTGTGCAAACAATGCAGTCGCAAATATCCCATCTGCGACGACATCCCCGTGATGCTCATCGAGCGCGGCGATGCCTGGGTCAACACGTCGATAGAGGCGCTGCCCGTCCCGCCGCCCGCTGATGCCTGCGCTTGACGATTGGCTCTCCGGCGATGATGCGCGGATGCAGGCGGCGTTGGAGAAATTAACGGCAGCCGATCTGCCCGCCCTGATGGAAGCGGCACGCTCACACGAACCGGATACCCGCGCGCTGGCCGCGACCGCGCTAGGTGGCGCCCGCTTCGGCGCTGCTGTGAGTGGGGATGTCGTGCGGGCGCTCCTCCCCCTCTCCGCCGACCCCGACTCGAACGTGCGCGCCGCCGCCTTTCACGCCCTCGGCCAACAACGTGCCGAGGAAGGTGTCACCCCATTGCTCTTCGCGCTGAGCGACCGCAGCCCGTATCTCGCCCGCCTCGCCGCCGACGCACTGATTCAAATTGGGGAACCGGCTGTGCTGCCACTCATCGAGGCGCTCGACCACGAAGTGGAGTCGCATGTGCGCGTCAACGTCGCCCGCGCGCTCGCCCTCATCGCCGATACCCGCGCCATCCCCGCCCTCTTCCGCGCGCTGGAAGACGAGTCACATTAGGTCGAGCACTGGGCCGATGCGGGGTTGGAGAAAATGGGCGTCGGCCAAGTCTATTTCAAGCCATGAAATTGAACAGCAAAGCCGCTGGCGAACTCGTTCGCACGAGTGCGAAGCATGCTTGTAAAGATTAAGAGTAACGCAGTTGAACTCACAACTCGCTTACAATGTCGCCCTGAGCGCGTACGCCGATACATTGTCCATCCTGACTCTAACCGCGCGAAGGGCCTCTCGTGGCCCAGTGAGGCCCTTCGCGCGATAAGGCCCATGAAATGCTCGGGCCATGCGTCAGCGCTCAGGGCGACATGAACTGCGTAACTCCTAAAGATTTCAAAACTTGGCGCTACTCTTTGCGGCCTTCGCGGTAACCCTCAATGCGTTTATATTTCGTGAGGCACGGCCTCGCCCACTGGCCCTCATGGCCGGGCAACGACGCCGAGCGCCCGCTCAACCCTGAGGGCATCGCGATGATGAAGGCCGCCGCCGCCGGCCTCGCGCGACGCGGCGTTCAGCCCGAATTGATTCTGTATAGTCCGCTGCTGCGCGCCCGGCAGACCGCCGAGATCATCGCCGAGGCGCTCAGCCGCACCGGCTACCTGCGCGAGCATCACTTGCTCGAACCCGGCTTCAATCCCAAAGCCTTGCGCGATTTGGTACACGAGCACCCAGCGTTGAGCGCGGTCATGTTCGTCGGCCACGCGCCGGATATGGGCGAGGTCGTCACGCACCTCACCGGCCACGCGGTCAAGTTCAAGGAAGGCACCGTCGCGCACGTGAAGGTCAAAGAGCCGGAGAAGAAACACCTCAAGGGCAAACTGGAGTGGATCGCGACGGCGGATGAGTTAGCGGGGGAGTGAGGGTCTTCAGAAGATGACTAATCCAAGTTACACAGGTTTCAAATGTTGGAATGATTTCGAGGGTGAACTAAGACACCTTCAACAATTATATGATTTTACTGCGCAACTTTATGCACAAGAACATGACGGTTTGGCTCAGCAACGGACCAAACGAGGCCCCGGCAAAAGCATGCATACGACTGTCGGGACAATCACTCACAATATCAATCGATTATACGAACAGACGCACGGTAGCTATCCAAACAAGTTACGCGAACTACTGTTGGTTTCCTCTGTCACATCACTGGAAGTATTTTTGAGCACACTGATCGTAGAAGTCTCGAAACGCACTTTGGAGCCTTTCATGGCGCAAACTCCCTTGGAGCTAGTAAAAGCTCAGGCGCTATCGTACCCATCAATAGAGTTTCTACAGGAAGAGATAATCAGTCGTGAGATAAGGCAACTGACAAATGGAGGATTGCTTGAGTTTGCCAGGTACTTTCAATCGAAATTTACAATTGATTTCAAAGCTCTAAAGGGCGGGCTCTACCCAAAGGTACTTGAGATACATGAGCGAAGACATCTATATGTTCACAGAAACGGAATATGCGATGCACAATACGCTCGCAAATACCCTGAATATGGATATGAGCCTGAGGAGAGAGTTTTCACCAGCCATGATTATCTGATAAATGCCCTCAATACTCTAAGGGAGTTCGCCGCTCAAATAAAAAATCTCGCTCTGGCAAGATACCCTGCCAAGAGTCGCAAGCGGCGCACCGCTAGAGGACAATTGCTAGCGCCGACTATCAGATATCAGCCACTACTAGTTAGAATGGAATTGCGCAGAAAGAATTTCGATGGTATTGCCGAAATACCCAAAATTCCAGTGAAGGTTGGCAAATCTGCAACGGTGTACTCGATTGGCGATTTCACATATCAGATGATTCAAGAGGAGAGTGTATTCTTACTGGTGATCGCAGGTTCAGACAAAGAAGTAAAGACAATTATGCACGCCTTGAAACAACGGGAAGAGGTTTGGGTAAGGTCTGTTTCTCGCATTTTCGGTTAGCTTTACCATTCCAAGCCCGTTTTTTCTTAGCACACAGGTGTCAAACGACATAGCTGGTACAGGATCCTGACATTGCGGTTGATTGGATATAGATCGGGTTTTTCTGGAAGCTTTAACCGGCGACCGCAAAGGGCAGCATAGCGTTCGCATCAATGATCAGTATCGTATTTGCTTCGTCTGGACCGACACCGGACCCGCTCAGGTCGAAATCGCAGACTATCACTAACGTCAAAGTGAGGTGAAACAATGATCCGCCTTCCCACCCATCGCTCTCCTACCCATCCCGGTGAAATGTTATTGGAAGAATTCATCGGCCCGATGGGCCTGACCCAGCGTGACTTGGCGGATGCCATCCACATCCCGTATCAGCGCATCAACGAAATCATCAATGGGCGGCGGGGGATGACCCCGAGCACCGCGTTGCGTTTGGGGAAGTTCTTTGGCACGTCAGCCGATTTTTGGATGAATCTTCAACTGCGTTGGGACCTCTATCACGTCCAGCAAGCCGAGCAAGCGACGCTCAAATCCATTCGACGTCATATTACGACCTCGGCGCAGAATTAGCGTAAGCCGCCCTCAGCACCGCCCGGCGGCCTGGCACTGCGCCGGGGCCAACTCGGGTGAGGGCACGACGGCAACACGGTCGCCGGCGAGGTTGAGGTACACAATGGCCGTGTTGTTTGTGTAATCGGCCTCCAGCAGCCGGGCGTTGGGGTTGGTGGTTGACACCAGCGCATACACGCCATCGGCCAGCGCGCTCACATCCAGCGACTGCCCATCCAAAAACGAGTCGTACTTGTCCCCCCATCCCACCGACAACCCCTGCCGTGTCCGGCCACAGCCGTAATAGCGCCGCTGCGGGTCAAAACCTGGCTGCTTCGGCGCGACAACGTCGGTGTCAATCAGACAGTACGAGAGCTTGTCACTCTGGGCCACCACCCGATCCAGTTCTCCGGCGGCCGTCAACTGCCAAAGCTCATACACGGCGAACTCCCCGACGTGCCAGTGGTCGTGGGTGGGGTGCCAGACGAAGGCGCCTACGAAGTAGTCAACGTGCTCCCCATCTGCCGTGGATACGCGCTGGATCACATCGGTTTGGTGCGTGTCGTGATTGAGCACACCGTGCAGCTCCAGTGTGCCAACGCCGCCGTTCCACACCGTGTTGGCCAGCCGGAGCACGCGACGATCTTTAGAGAAGCGTTGGATTTCGAAATCCGTCGGCGGCCGCGTTCGCAAGTCGGGCAACTGCCATTGCACTGTCTCCGGTGTCTCAACAACTTCGAATTCCCCCGGCCAGAAAGGGGCGGTGGTTGGAAGGACCGAAGGAGGCCGACGGGCGGGGAGGGGCGTCGCGGAGAACGGCGGCTCAGTGCCTTCGCTAAACCCGGTCACCACGACAAGGATGAGATGCAGCCGGCGCACTAACTGAACGAACAATGCACAACACTTTCACTTCAACCGAAAGGCCTTTTGATTTGGTCAACACCGCCTCCGATTCAGATACCGAACCCTGATAGTGGAATGAGTATCGGATAAGCTCAGGCTAATACGAACGCCAGCGCCACCCACCCGACCCACACGCCGATCATCACCAAACACAGCCCCACCTCAGCCACCATCGCCCAGCCGCAACCTTTGGCGTAGCTGCGTAAACTTCGCAGCGCTTTGCGCCAATCTTTAGCTTGGCGGAAGTATTCCACGAGGAACAAGCCGAGCACCGAGCCGACCAGCGGGCCGATGGGCGGGAAGAAAAATATACCGACCAGCCCCAACCCGATGCTGGCGAGTGTGGCCTGAAACGACACGCCTTCTTTGTGCGTGACCGAGTGCGTGATCACGTACTCCAACGCCAGATCCGCCGCGGCCAGCAGCGTCAGCACGGCCATCGCCACGCCACCAATCCAGCCATCGAACAACGGCTGGCCGAAGAGCGGCTGCGTCAGCCCGTAGCCCAGCGCCGCCAGCCAGATCAGCCATGCGCCCGGCAGCACTGGCACGACCGCGCCCACCAGCCCCACCAGCATGACGAGGCTGGTGAGGATGACGAGGACGATTTCGATGAAGGGTATGAGTGAAGGGTCCATTATCAGTCGTCAGTGAACAGTAAACAGTGAGCAGTCATCAGTCACCGTTCACTGTTTACTGTTTACCGAATTACTTCAATCCCCCCCATCCACGGCTTCAGCACGTCCGGCACGATGATGCTG
>JBQTJD010000374.1:0-2036 GCA_052387475.1 Anaerolineales bacterium
GCGCGTGGCGGCAAGCACCGTCTGTTCCACTTCCTCGAGCGCGCCACTGATCTCAGCGCCCGCCGCCGCTACATGCCCACCGCCGCCAAAGTTCGCGGCGATGGCGGCGACGTTGATACCCGGCGCCGCACGCCAACTGACTTTCACTTTGCCATCCGGACGTTCGGTGAGGATGACGGCCACATCGGCTTCGCGCACCGATTGCAGCACGTTGACTAGATCGGCATCCCCCTGCCCGTAATAGTGCGCGGCCTCGCGCGCCGCGAGTGGGATCGTCGTCCACACAATGCGGTGCTCCAGCTTGATGTTCGCTAATCCCGCCGCCCACAACCGCACGGCATAGATCGAACGCTTGAAAAAAGCCCGGTCATAAGTCTCGGGCAAAGAGGCCCCAGCGTGGATGAGCCGCTGCGCGGCTGACAGCGTTTTGGCCGTGGTGCTCGACGTACGAAAGCCCATCGTGTCGGTGATGAGGCCGGCCAGCAGGCATTCCGCCGCTGATTTGGTCAGCGTCAGCCCAAGCGGTTCGAGCAACTCGGTCACCAGTTCGGCGGTGGAGGCCGCCGCCACATCGATCAAGTTGAGGTCGGCAAAGCCCGGATTGGTGATGTGATGATCGAATAACAGATCAATCGGTTGAGTCAGCTTTTCACCCACACTGCCCAGCCGCCCACGGTCGGCGGCATCAAGTGAGGCGATGAGGTCGTACGCGCCGCGCGGCGCAGTCGCAAATTCGCCGTAAGCCGGCAGGAAGCGAAACGTATCCGGGATCGGGTCGGCGCACACGAACATCACATCCTTACCCGCCGCCCGCAACGCCAAGCCAAAGCCCAACGTCGAGCCAACCGCGTCCCCATCCGGCGCAATGTGTGTCAGCAACAGAACACGGGTCGCGCGCGCAATGCGCTGGCGCGCGGCGGCTAAGTCGGCGGCGGGGATGGCCGTGGTCAGACCGACATCAACTTGAGGGGTCAGGGTCTGCCTCCCCCGGAACCTGATCGGAGTGTTTAATTTGATCAAGCAGCCGCGCGACATTCTCCATGTTCTCCATGCCCGGGTCCCAATGGAAGACGAGGTGCGGGGTTTGCCGCAGCTTGACGCGCCGGCCGATCTCGCGCCGCAGGAAACCGGACGCGCTATCGAGGGCCTGCAACACTTCGGTGCGCCGCGCGTCATCGCCCAGTGTGGAGACGTACACATCGGCGTGCATCAGCTCACGATCCACCATCACCCGCGTGACGGTGACGAGGCCGAGGCGCGGGTCGCGCATATCGCGTTGCAGCAGTTGTGAAATTTCCGCGCGGATTTGCTCCGCGACTCGCTTTTGGCGAATGGGGGTCGGCATGGCCGTTGGCCGATGGCCGATAGCAAACTGTCGTTGCCATCAGCCATCAGCCATCCGCTAATTCACTTGCTGAATGACGAAGAACTCCAGGATGTCGCCCTGGTGCACGCCGTCGTAATCCTTGACGCCGACGCCGCACTCTATGCCTTTCTGCACTTCGCGCACGTCTTCCTTTTCGCGCTTGAGCGAACCGACCTCGCCCTCATACTCGACCTTGTTCTGGCGCAGCACGCGCACCCTGGCGTTGCGACGCGCTTCGCCGTCGCGGATGATGCAGCCGGCGATGTGGCCGAACTTGGGGATTTTGAAGACCGCGCGCACTTCGGCGTGCCCGATGACGACGGGCTTGAACTCCGGCCCGAGCAGGCCTTTGAGCGCCTTCTCCACATCTTCGATCAGCCGATAGATCACGTCGTATTGGCGGATCGAGATGCCGTTGGTCTCGGCCAGCCGCTGCGCGCCAGTGTCCGCCGAAACGTTGAAACCGATGAGGATGGCATTCGACGCCGTCGCCAGCATCACATCATTCTCGGTGATGTTGCCCGTTTCGGAATACAGCACGTTGATGGTTGGGCCATCAGTCGACGGAAACTTCATAAGAGAAATTACGAACGGCTCAAGCGAGCCTTGCGCATCCCCAATGACGAACAGCAACAAAAACAACGTCTCACCGGATTTGAACATGGCGAAC
>JBQTJD010000375.1:0-2239 GCA_052387475.1 Anaerolineales bacterium
GGAAGCCTCTCAAGCTTTAAGAATCGGTCGTCATGCTATAGACACAAGGTGACTGTAACTGGCTGAACACTATGCCAGACCCCGGCGGTCATCACAATAGGAGTTACTCAGTTGAACTAGATAAGCCACAATGTCGCCCTTCGCGCGACATGAACTGCGTAGCCTCTTCACAAAACAAAACCGGGCTGCTCGCCCGGCGTGCGTCTTGCTATTGAACACGAAAACGACTCTGCTTTTGGACTATCACCTAAAACTGAAACAGGTTGTCCTTCAACGGCACCGCCTTGCGGCTGTAGTTGATGACGAAGCTCTGTAGCCGGCTTTCCAATTGCTCCCACTGGGCCGAGGCGAGTACCCGCTCCAGCGTCTCCCGGTCTTCGGCGATAAACTCGACCAGGCGCATCGGGTAGTTGCCGTAGGCAGTGTGCCAGGCGCCGCTCATCGCCAGGCCCACTTGTTGCAGCGCCGGCACCATCTCGCCGAGCATGAACTGAAAGTAGTTGTCCTGAATATCCGGCTTGATGTCGTAGCTCAACAAGAAACGCACGGGCTGCGTGGCGATTTTGCTCATGATCTGCTCCTGCAATTGAACAACCGGCGACCAGCCAAAATTGTAGCACGCTTGGCGAAAGCAGTTGGGGCGGGCGTGGTTTGCCTCTACGAACTTCCGCCCTCGCTGGCCGTGCTCGGCTCGGGTTTGCGCGCCACCGACAAGCGCGCGATGCGCAGGCCATCCACCGCTTCGACCTTCAATCGTACTCCGTCAATTTCCAGCGTGTCGCCGACCCTGGCCACCCGGCCCAACCGCCCGAGCACATAGCCCGCAATCGTATCGTAGTAGTCGTCCCGCAGCTTAAGGCCTAAGTGCGTGTTCACAGTCTCGATCAGCGTCCGCCCATCCACCAGCGCCGAGCCGTCGGGCAGGCGTTGAATCTCCGGCGTCGATTTCTCAAACGGATCATTGACCTCGCCCACGATCTGTTCGACAAGATCATCAAGCGTCACCAGCCCGGCCGTGCCGCCGTATTCGTCCAACACAATGGCCGTGTGCTGCTTTCTGGCCCGAAACTGCCGCAAAAGATTATCGAGCCGGATGTTCTCGGGCACGAACAACGCCTCGCGTACCAGGCCGCGCACCGTCGCCGCCCGGCGCTCATCGTGCTGCACGCGCACCAGGTCCTTGACATGCGCGATGCCGAGGATGTGATCGAGATCATCCTCATACACCGGAAACTTCGACCGCGAGTGGCGGGCTGCCATTTGGATGAGTTCTTCAATGGGGGCCTCGGCGTTGACCGCCAGCATTTCCGTGCGCGGCACCATGATTTCGCGCACGGTCAGGTCGCCGAAATCGAAGACCGCGTGCAACATGTCGCGTTCGGTATCTTCGAGGATGCCGCCCTCCTCCGATGCTTCCACCAGCATCTTCAACTCTTCCACCGAGTGCACCATCTCGTGCCCGCTGGCGGCCCGCATGCCGATGCGCCGCAGCAGGAAATTGCCGGTGCCGTTCAAGGCCCAGATCGCGGGCTTGAAGAGCAGTTCCACCAGCAGGGTAGGCTGCGCCACGACCAGGGCGGTGGCTTCGGGCCGTTGCAGGGCGATGGACTTGGGCATCAACTCGCCGATGACGACGTGCAAAAAGGTGATGACGGCAAAGGCTAGGGCGGCGGAAATGGAATGGCTGGCCGTACCCACCCAACTCTCGGGCACCAGGGCGAGCACCGGCTCGATGAAGTGCGACAGCGCCGGCTCGCCCAACCAGCCCAGACCGAGGCTGGCGATGGTGATGCCAAGTTGCGTGGCGGCGATAAAGCGGTCGGGGTCTTCGAGCGCGCGCTTGACGGCGTTGGCGCTGGTCTTGCCCTGCTGCACCAGTTCCTCGATGCGCGTGCGGCGCACACTCACCAGCGCGAATTCCGCCGCGACGAAAAAACCGTTCGCCAGCACCAGCGCGGCGACGCCCAGCAAACTCAAGAGGTCTTCAATCAACGTCGTTTCCATTTAAATCCATTAAGGGCAGGTTCCGTTTCGATTTGGGCTGTAGTGACGCGCCGCGGCGCGTCTGTACTGGAACGGATTTCTAAGTCAATTTGGAAACCGCCATAGGTGACGGTCACCTCTGACCACATGCCACTCAACAAAATTGTAGCCGAGCCTGTGAGTGGGTCAACGCCCTTGAATCCTGTTGATTAATTCACATCTCTGTTGCTCGCCGTCCGCGTCCATCACTGGCGCA
>JBQTJD010000376.1:0-4176 GCA_052387475.1 Anaerolineales bacterium
TAGCTGACCGCGCGCACACGAAATCGTCCGACCTATCCACCGGCCTGCGACAGAAGATGAACATCGTGCGCGGCTTCATCACCGATCCGGAAGTGATCTTTCTAGACGAGCCGACGCTCGGCCTCGATGTGGGCGCCAGCCGCGACATCCGCCGCTTTATTCAGCAGTGGATTCGGGAGCGCACCGGCCGCACCATTCTGCTTACCACTCACTACATGGTTGAAGCGGAGGAACTGTGTGACCGCGTGGCCATCATCAACGGCGGCAAGGTGCTGGCCTGCGACTCGCCGGCGAACTTGAAGCGCGGCTTGCAGCGCGACGCCATCTTCAAACTGGAGGTCAGCCCGTTGCACAACGGCGCGCTGACCGCGTTCCAGCAGTTGCCCGGTATCCGCCAGATCACGCACACTCCGCAAGACGGCAAATCCGAACTCGGTCTTATCCTTGAAGCCGACGATGCTTTGACGGGTGTGATGAGCACGCTCACCGCGCACAGCGCCACCATTTTGAATCTGCAAAAGCGTGAGCCGACGCTGGAGGATGTGTTCGTGGATTTGGTGGGCATGAGCCTGACGGAAGCGGAGAAATCAAGCGAATAGAGGCTGGCGAGCCAGTGGGCAGATGAGCTGGGAGAGAGTCACACCCGCTCGCCTGCTCCCGTGCCCACCGGCGATAGAACCATGACGGCACTGACCAGAACGAAAACACCTGACCGCGGTTGGCGGCTGTTTGTTCGCACAATTCTGGCGCGCGCGTATCCGCGTCTCATCGGCCAACAGCGGGAGAAGGCGTGGATTTTCTTCGAAACGTTCCTGCCTTTTCTGGCGACCATCGGCTACATCTACGTCTATCGCGCCATTCAAGCGCCGGAGGATTACATCGGCTTCGTGGTGATGGGCGGCGCGATGACGGCCTTCTGGCTGAACGTGATGTGGATGATGGCATCGCAACTGTACTGGGAAAAAGAGACCGGCAACCTAGCACTCTACATCATGGCCCCGAACTCGCTCATGGCGATTCTGCTCGGTATGGCGTTGGGCGGCATGCTGGCCACTTGTGTGCGGGCTGCGTTGATCACGGTGCTCGGCTCTCTGCTGTTCGGCATTTCTTTCTCCGTCAGCAACTATCTGCAACTGTTCGCTGTGTTCGTGCTGACAATGGCGGCGTTGTATGGGTTGGGGATGCTGCTCTCATCGCTATTTCTTCTGTGGGGGCGTGAGGCCTGGCAGGTTGCGAACGTGCTGCAGGAACCGGTGTACTTCATTTCCGGCTTTTACTTTCCAGTGAAGAGTTTTGGTGTCGTGGTAAGTAGGCTACCAGAAGTTCTTTGACAAACCTATACTGGTGTCATCCGCTGAAGCTAACAAGAGGGCTGGCTGATGACGAACTGGCGACTGAACAAACGCAACCGACAGGCGCTGTCTGAACTGATCGGGCGCACCAGTGATGGGCACGTGTTGAGACGGGCCTATGCTTTGCAACGCGTGGCCAGAGGTGATTCAATCTCGGACATTGCTGCCGACTTGGGTGTGACGCGACAAAGTGTTTACAACTGGATCGCGCGTTTCGACGACTATGACGGGTCAAGTCCTGAAGCATGCTTGGTGGATGCGGCGCGCAGTGGTCGCCCCAAGCGTGTGAGCGGCGTGATTGATCCTTTGATCGAGGCCGTAATCGATGCGGATCCGCGTGATCTTGGGTATTCGGCCACCACTTGGACGGCACCGTTACTGGTGCGCTATTTGTCGGAACGACAGGCGCAGGTGGTTTCCCTTCAAAGTGTCCGGTTGGCGATTGAGCGCCTCGACATCCGCTGGAAGCGTCCCCGGCATAGTTTGGCCCTACGCCCAGTTCACTGGCGGCAAGCAAAAGGGGGCTCAAACGCGGGCTTTTTGAGCGCGAGCGCACGGTCATTCTCATGCTGGATGAAATCATCATTCTCGAAACCCCACCGCTGTATCACTGCTACAGCCGGGTGGGACAGCAAAAGTGCATCCCGATCACTGGCAATCATGCACGCCGCATCGTGCATGGTGTCCTCAACATTCGCTCGGGTGACTTAGCTCTGCTCATCACCAAAGAGTGGAACCAAATCACCCACCAGGATTTTCTGACATTGGCTCGCAGCCATTGGCGGGGCTGGAACATCGTGCTTTTTCAAGATCGCGGCTCGCCGCACACCGCTGACGAAAGCCTTGACCACGCCGCCCATCTCAACCTTGAGATTCGCTGGCTGCCCAAAGCCACGCCGGAGTTGAATGCCATGGATCAACTCTGGCGCCATGCCACGCGCGAGACTTTAGCCAACTGCCCGACCCAGTCCATTGATGTGTCGGCCATGGCATTGTGCCAATACTTGATTGACCTGAGCCCGCGCGACCGGCTTCGCCAAGCTGGTGTGCTCTCGGGCAAGTTCTGGTTGATACCATGAGGCATTTGTCAAAAGACTTTTGGATACCTACTTAGCAATGGCCTCCTCGCTCTTGCCGCTCACGCTGGGCCTCGATGCGATGCGGCAACTGGTGTTCGCCAGCGGCCCAACATTAGGCTGGCTGCCGGTGGAAGTCGAAATTGCGGTGCTCGTCGTCCTCTCAGTCGTCTTCATCGCCGCCGCGAAATACTGGCTCAGCTTCATGGAGCGCAAGGCGATTGAAGAGGGGACACTGACCGACAGAAGGCGGTAGGCAAAATGCAGAAGGCTACACACTGCTATCTGCCTACTGCCTTCCAGTTGAGAGAACTCTATGCTATCCATATTCCGCCGTTCGTTCGTCCCCGCTGCCTGGCTGGGCTGGCAAATCGAATCCAACTGGACTGACCCGTTTTTGTTCTTCACGTTCTCGGTCGTCAAACCGGTGGCGAGCGTGTTGATTTTGGTCTTCATGTACAACGCGGTCTCGCAGGCCGGGGCCGGGTCACCGATTTACGCATACATCTATCTGGGCAACGCGTTTTACATTTACGTAGGCGCGGTGATGGCGGGCGCGTCATTCTCGGTGCTCGATGACCGCGAACGCTACCGCTCGCTCAAGTACATCTACATCGCGCCAGTCAACATCCCGGTGTATATGTTTGGCCGCGCGGTGGCTCGCTTCATCACCGGCACGATTGCAGTGGCGGTGACACTGGTGGCGGGCGCGCTTTTCTTCGGCGTGCCGCTCAATCCATTGACCGTTGACTGGCCGATGTTTCTCGCGGCGTTGATGCTGGGCGTAGTATGTCTGACGTTCATGGGCGTCTTCATCGGCGCGTGGACGATGACGATCCGCACCGAGCCGTGGTTCGTGGGCGAGGGCGTCGCGGCGGCGTTGTATCTGTTCAGCGGCGCGATCTTTCCGTTGAGCGTGCTCCCCACCTTTTTGCAACCGCTGGGCTATGTGATGCCAATGACGTACTGGTTGGAACTGTTGCGCCGCGCGATCCTCGGCCCGGGTGCGGCGGCGTTCCCCACGCTGCAAAACTTTTCCAACGCGGAGCTGTTCGGCATCCTGGCGCTCATCACCGTGGCGTTTGGCGTCATCACCTTCGTGGCCTGGCGTTACTTCGACCGCGTGGCGCGCGAGAAGGGCCTGATCGACTCGCAGAACAACTACTGAAAGGCAAAGGAAATCAGGGAAATGAGGTGGCGTTATTCCCCTGGCGGGAATTCGGGGCAGGTCTGGCGCGGGGTATTGTCAATATACTGAAGCCACTCCTGCACGCTAAGGTTGCGCCCCGCGCGGCGGCACGCCTCGGCGACCCAGGCCTCCACACTCATGTTCGGTAGCCAAGCCACCGCCTGATTGTTGGGCGCATATCCCAGCGCGAGGGCCTGACCATCGGGGCTAAAAGCCAGGCTGTGGATGTTCGCCGGCTGGCTCAGGGGGGCGGCCTAATGGTCGCCACGTCGCCACATCCCACAGGCTGACAGACAACTCGCTCTGCCCGCCGCCTGAAGCCAGCACTTGTCCGCCGGGGCTGAAGGCTAGACTGCTGGTGTGCGCCCCCAAAACGTTGACTCGTTCAAACTCCGGCTGGCTGATGTCCGAGTAAATTGAAATGATCGAACCGGAATGCGCGAGCCATTTCCCATCCGAGCTAAAGGTCACGCCCAACACCCACAGGTCGCTCCGAGGCAACCCGAAGCTCGTCGCCTGCTGCACATTCCAGATCAACACATCCCCAGCCCAATCGCTG
>JBQTJD010000377.1:0-29306 GCA_052387475.1 Anaerolineales bacterium
TGGGGGGGGGGCTGGGCGCCGGGGTGCTGGTCGAGGTGGATGTGATTGCGAAGCTGGCGGAGGCGACATGAGCCGCTTCATTTCGATTGCTCTCCGCCCGCGTCCTCGCGGGCGGCCCATGCGTGCCCAACCGCGCGGACGCGGTTGGGAGAGCGATTCTCTGATGAGGGCGAAATGATGACTCAACCCGTCATCCTTTATCCAACGCCGGGCGTTAAGCTGGTCAAGAACGTGATGATCCCGATGCGCGATGGCACGCGCCTGGCCGCCGATCTGTACATGCCGCACGGCGCCGAGGCGTCGCGGAGTTGGGACAAGTTCTCGGTCGTGATGGAGTACATCCCCTACCGCAAAGACGAGGTTGCGCCAGGCACGCGCTATTATTACAGGCTCGCCCGCAACGGCTACGTCGTCGCGCGCGTAGATATTCGCGGCAGCGGCGCGTCTGAAGGTGTGAATACAGATGAGTATACGCCGCAGGAGCAAGTGGACGGCTACGACACGATTGAGTGGCTGGCGCAGCAGTCGTGGTGCGATGGGCATGTCAACCTGATGGGCATCTCGTATGGCGGCTTCAGTTCGTTGCAGGTGGCCACGCACGCGCCGCCGCACCTCACCAGCATCATCCCCATTGACTTTACCGACGACCGCTACACTGATGACTGCCACTATCGCGGCGGGTTGCTGCGCAAGTATTTCGACCTCGGCACGTACGGCTCGTTCATGCTCGCCTTCAACGCCTCGCCGCCGTACCCCGAATGGTCGGGCGGCGACTGGGCGCGTGTGTGGGAGCAGCACCTGGCCGATAACGAGCCTTATCAACTCAAGTGGCTCAAGCACCAGACTGACGACGATTACTGGCATCACGGCTCGGTGAAATATGTCGCCGACCGCATCCAGTGCCCGGTGTTCATGATCGGCGGCTGGCGCGACGGCTACCCCAACTCACCGCCGCGTTTGTACTCACTGCTAAGCGTGCCAAAGAAGATGTGGATCGGCCCGTGGAATCACTCGCTGCCGGATAACGCTATCCCCGGCCCACGCGTGGACTATCTGCGCGAAGTGGTGCGCTGGCTCGACCATTGGTGCAAGGGGATTCAAAACGGCATCATGGACGAGCCGCCGGTCACCGTTTACATGCAGCACTATCAAGAACCGATTGTCGATCGGCTTGACACGGTGGGCGAATGGCGCGCGGAAGCGGATTGGCCGCCGCCCGGCGCGCGGGAAAAGATTTTGTATCTGGGGGAGGCCGGTTCACTTCGAGCAACATCGTCCGCGGATGGGGCCGATGCTTACGCTTACCACCCCACCGTCGGGGTGACAAGCGGATTGTATTCCTCGGCCTTACGCTTCGGCCTGCCCGGTGACCAGCGCCCCGATGAAGCGTATTCGCTTGTGTACACGACGCCACCGCTCGAAGAAGACGTGACCCTCCTCGGTTGGCCGCGCGCCATTCTGCATATCGCATCCACGGCCACGGTCATGGGCTTCGCCGTCAGCCTGTGCGACGTTGCGCCGAATGACGTCTCACACTTGATTGCCAAGGGGATGCTGAACGGCACGCATCGCCAATCGCACAACCACCCGGAACCGATGACGCCCGGCGAGGTGTACGAACTCGACATTCAAATTGATTGCACCGCGTGGAAGTTCGAGCGCGGCCATCGCATCCGGCTCAACGTCGCCAGCGCTGATTGGCCCAACGTCTGGCCGACGCCGGAGTTGGGGACGAATACCCTGTATCGTGGGGCCGCCCACCCATCGCGCCTCATCCTGCCCATCGTGCCCCCGCACGGCAGCGCGACGCCGCCCACGTTTGAGCCTTCTGCGCTCGTCATCAACCCACACGCTGCCGCCCTCAAGCCGCCGCGCTGGCAACTGAACTACGACACGCTCACCGGCCGCGCCTCGGTGGACATCCGCGACACGAATGAGTGGCGGGTCAACGACACCACCGTCATTGAGCGTGAATATAGCGTAGTGTGTCAGGTGGATCCGCGCGACCCGGCCCATGCCAGCGCGCGAGGCGGCGCGCTGTGCGTCATCCGGCGGCCCAATCAATTGATTGAAGCGCAGTCCACCGGCCTTCTCCAATCTACCGCCGCACACTTTCACATCACGCTCGATTTGGAGGTGCGCGTCAACGGCTCAACCCACTTCACCAAGCGCTGGGCCGAGTCCATTCCGAGACAGTTACTTTGAGACCCCAGCGCAGATTTCGGATTGATTCATGGCCTGTCATTCCCGCGAAAGCGTCCCCAGGAAAAGCCTGGGGCTGAATCCAGCCGCGTGGCTTGGACACCCGCTTTCGCGGGTGTGACGAATTACCGTAAATCAAAAGGATTTGCTCAAAAGGTCTTTGCTCAACAAGGAGACGCCTGCATGTCCGAACCCATTACTATCCATATCGCTTCGGGGGTCAAACTGCTCAAGAACGTGATGATCCCGATGCGCGATGGCGTGCGTCTGGCCGCCGATCTGTACATGCCGGATGGCGCCGAGGCCGCGCGCGGCTGGGACAAGTTTTCCGTCGTCATGGAGTACATCCCCTACCGAAAAGATGAAGTCAACCCGGTGCGCGCGGACTTCTACCAATACTTTCCGCGCCACGGCTACGTCGTCGCGCGCGTTGATATACGCGGCACAGGCGCCTCGGAAGGCATCAACACCGACGAGTACGTGTTGCAGGAGCAGGAGGATGGTTACGATGCCATTGAGTGGCTGGCGCATCAGCCATGGTGCGACGGGCACGTGAACATGATGGGCATCTCGTACGGCGGCTTCTCGTCACTGCAAGTCGCCTCGCACAACCCGCCGCACCTCACCAGCATCATCCCGGTGGATTTCACTGACGACCGCTACACCGACGATTGCCACTATCGCGGCGGGCTGATGCGCATGTATTACGACATCGGTCTGTACGGCAACATGATGATCGCCTTCAACGCCATGCCGCCTTACCCGGATTGGAGCGGCGGCGAGTGGGCCAACGTGTGGGAGCAGCACCTGGCGCACAACGAGCCGTACATCCTCAAGTGGTTCAATCATCAAACCGACGGTCCGTATTGGCGGCACGGCTCGGTACGCGACATCCCCGACAACATCAAGTGCCCGGTCTTTATGATCGGCGGCTGGGCGGATGGTTACCCCAATCCACCCCTGCGGCTGTACCAGGCGCTGAGCGTTCCCAAGAAAGTGCTCATCGGCCCGTGGGATCACAACTACCCCGACACCGCCATCCCCGGCCCGCGTATTGATCATTTGCGCGAAGTGGTGCGCTGGCTCGACCATTGGTGCAGGGGCATGCAGAACGGCGTGATGGATGAGCCGCCGGTAGTGGTGTATATGCAGCAGTATCAAGAGCCAATTGTGGATCGGCTGGATACAGTGGGTGAGTGGCGCGCGGAGACGAGTTGGCCGGCGCCCGGCGCAAAGGAGATGAGCCTGCATCTTGGGGAAATCGGTGCGCTTCGAGAAACGCCCGCCTCCGATGGAAGCGACGCCTACGACTACAACCCAACGGTCGGCGTGACGGCCGGCTTGTGGTCGGGCGGTGTGCAATTCGGTCTGCCGGGCGACCAGCGCCCCGACGAAGCTTATTCGCTCATCTACACGACGCCACCGCTCGAAGAAGATGTGACCGTCCTCGGCTGGCCGCACGCGCTGCTGCATGTCTCGTCCTCCGCGCCGGTGATGGGCTTCGTCGCCAGCTTGAGCGAAGTCGCTCCGGATGGCACTTCGCGACTGGTCGCCAAAGGGGCGCTGAACGGAACACGCCGCAAATCACTGACCAATCCCGAACCGATGTCGCCCGGAGAAATTTATGATTTAGACATCCAGATTGACTGCACGGCGTGGAAGTTCTCGAAAGGCAACCGCATTCGGCTGAGCATCGCCAGCGCCGATTGGCCCAACGTCTGGCCGACGCCGCATCGTGGAAGGAATCAAGTTCATCGCGGGGCCGCCCATCCCTCACGCTTAATCCTCCCCACCGTGCCCCCGCACGGCAGTGCGGACGCGCAGGGCAGCGCGGCCGCGCCGCACTTCCTCCCAACGCGCGCCGGCGTCGGCCGCTTCTCCGACGCCATCCGCCCACCAACGTGGCAGGTGATCTACGATGTGCTGACCGGGCGCGTGACCTCGGACATCGGCTCAGTGCGCGAGTATCGCGTGGACGACACCACCGTGATCCGGCGCGAGTTCTCCGTCGTCTCGCAAGTGGACCCGCGCGATCCGGCCCACGCCAACTCGCATGGCCGCAGCGTGCATTACATCCTGCGGCCCAACCACGTCATCCGTGGCTCGTCGGTCTTGATGATCCAGGCTACGGCCACGCACTTCCATCTGACGATTGACCTCGATGTGCGCGTCAACGACGCCCCGCACTTTCAAAAGCGTTGGGTCGAGTCGGTGGAGCGGGTGATGTTGTGAAATCGCCCTCACCCCCAGCCCCTCTCCCTTTGGGAGAGGGCCGGGGTGAGGGAAAGTCGCAAACAATTATGAAATCCCTCATCT
The DNA here is from genome assembly GCA_052387475.1 of Anaerolineales bacterium. GTDB lineage: Bacteria > Chloroflexota > Anaerolineae > Anaerolineales > UBA6663 > JANWXR01. The sequence continues at coordinate 4,519 of JBQTJD010000377.1, forward strand.
GGGAAGCACCACGTATCATGCATCTGCGCGAACAAGCCACGCCGGAGATCGGGCCGGGCGAGGTGCTCGTGCGCGTCGCGTTCGCCGGCATCTGCGGCTCGGAGTTGAGCGGTTACCTCGGCCACAATGCGCTACGCGTGCCGCCACTGGTGATGGGGCACGAGTTCTCCGGCCACATCGCCGCGCTGGGGGGCGAGGTGCGTGGACTGACCGAAGGGCAAGCGGTGACCGTCAACCCGCTGGTGACCTGCGGCCACTGCCGGTTCTGCGCTCGTGGGCTCGATCACTTGTGCACCCAACGCAAGTTGATTGGCGCGCACCGGCCCGGCGCGTATGCAGAGTTTGTCAGCGCGCCCGCAGTTAATGTTCATGGTCTGCCGGAAAAAGTGCCACTGAGGATTGGGGCACTGACCGAGCCGATGGCTGTTGCGGTGAGGATTGGAGAATTAGCTGGGCCACTGCCCGGCGAGGCCGCGCTGGTGATGGGCGCCGGGCCAATCGGCCTGCTGGCGTTACAGGCGCTGAAAGCCAACGGGGCCTCGCCCGTCTTCATCGCCGACCTCTCGCCCGAACGGCTGGCGATGGGCAAGGCGCTGGGCGGCGAGGCGCTTCACCCGGAGAAAGTCAACGTGATTAAGACAATCCGCGCAGCAACGCATACTCTCGGCGTCGCCGTCGCGGTGGATGCCGTCGGCACGGCGGTGACCCGCGCCCAGTGTGTGGCGGCCACACGGTCTGCCGGGGTGGTGATCCTCTGCGGCCTGCATGAGGAGACGAGCGCCATGCCCGCTGCGGAGATCATTCGTCGCGAGATCAACATGCACGGCAGCTTCGCCTACACCGCTGCCAACTTCGCCGATGCGCTACAACGGCTGGCGCGCAGTGAGATGCGGCTTGACCCATGGATCATCGAAGCGCCGCTGGCGGAGGGCGGGCAGTGGTTCGAGCGACTGATCACCGCGCCGGGTAAGGTCGCCAAAGTTTTACTCATACCGTGAAGGAACAGGACATGCCAGCGTTTGATTTCAAAGATCAAGTCGTCCTCATCACCGGCGGAAGCTCGGGGATTGGCCGGGCGATCTCACATCAATTCGCGACTGATGGGGCAACGGTCGTGATGGCCGCGCGCGATCCGGCCAAAGGGGAGGCGACGCGTCGCGAGATCGTGGAGCAAGGTGGCCGCGCGGAGTTCGTTTCAATTCAGCTTGGAGACGACGCGGCCGTGCAGGCATTAATCAAAAAGATTGAGCGCGATCATGGCGCACTGCACGTCATAGTTAATTGCGCGGGCGGCAGCGACACCAAGGCTGGCGCAACCGACTCCAGCACCGTATTGGAACGCTGGAATCTGATGGCGGCCAGCAACTTGCTCGGCGCCTATCTGGTCACGACGTACGGCGTCGAGATCATGAAGCGCACTGGCGGCGCGGTCGTCAACATCTCCTCCACGGCGAGCATGCACGGCAACTATGGGTTGTACGGCACGATGAAGGCCGGGCTGGAGGGGTTGACGCGCAGCATGGCCTTCGATTACGCCTCGCACCGCATCCGCGTCAACGCCATCGCGCCGGGGTGGATCAAGACGCCGGGCACGCTGCCCAATCCCGACGATGCAGCGCAGGCCGAGTGGGAGCGAACCTCGGCCTCGCTGCTGGGCCGCATGGGCAGCGTGGATGACATCGCCTGCGCGACGCTGTTCCTGGCCTCACCGCTGGCCGGCTTTATCACCGGTGAAACGTTGTTTGTGGATGGCGGCCTGGCGATCATTGATGCGACGATGGAGTCGTATTCACGGCTCACGAACCGAGTGATTAAGTAAGGGGATGGGCCAATGGCGAGCAAGCTGAAAAACCCGGATGAAATTCACGCCTTTCTTGACCGCGCCTTCCCGACGATGCTGGGCGTGATCTCCACCCTGGACGTGGATGGACATCCGCACGGTGTTCCAGTGTGGTATCGCTACGACGGCGCGAGCGGACGCGTTCACATCTGGACGCTCGACACACGGCGTTGGGTGAAGAACATCGCCCGTGACCCGCGCGTGTCGTTCGCCGTGCAGGAAGATAAGCCGCCGTTCGCCGCTGTCATCTTGCGTGGGCGGGCGGCCATCCTCACCGGCGACGGCTCGGAAATTTCGGATGAAATCCGCCGCATCACCCGCCGCTACGTCGAAGAACCGGAAATTGAGAATTACATCCAAGGCTGGCTGCACCTGCGTACCATCGTCACCCTCACGCCGGAGAAAATCACAGCCTGGGGAGTGGGATACTGATATGCTCATCATTGACTCGCATCTCGACCTATCGTGGAACGCCATGCAATGGGGGCGCGACATCCGTCTCTCCGCCTACACCATCCGCGCGCAGGAGAGCGGCACGCCGGGCGCAGGGCGGGCGCAGAACACCGTCTGCTTGCCGGAGCTGAGGCGCGGGCGCGTGGCTGTGAGCTTCGCGACGATCCTCTCCCGCTGCACCGGCATGCCCTACCCTCTGCTCGACTATCCCTCGGTGGCGCAGGCCTACGGCGTGGGCCGGGGACAACTGGCCTACTATCGCGCACTGGAGCGTGAGGGACACATCCGCATCATCGAAAGCCTCGACGTGCTGAACCGCCATATCGCCGAATGGGAAGCCTGGGATGCGGCGCATCCACAGGATGCGGAGGGGGAAGGCGACACCACAGAAACACCCACACTCGGCTTCGTCATCAGCATGGAAAGCGCCGACCCGATCATGACGCCTGATCAACTAGAGGATTGGTTCGAGGCCGGACTGCGCGTCATCGGTCCAGCGCATTACGGGCCGGGGCGCTACGCCGGAGGCACTGGAACAGAGAATGGGATCAGCGAGATCGGCGTGGCGTTGCTGAAAGAAATGCAACGACTTGGCATCGTGTTGGACATGACGCATCTGTGCGACCAGGCCTTTTGGGAAGCGCTCGAGCACTTCGACGGGCCGGTGCTCGCCAGTCACAACAACTGCCGGGCACTCGTCCCGCATCAACGCCAGTTCACCGACGATCAACTGCGCGCCATCATCAAGCGCGAGGGCGTGATCGGCGCGGCCTTCGACATCTGGATGATGATCCCCGACTGGACTGCCGGTAAAAGCACCAATCAGCAGGCCAGCATCGCCACCGCCGCCGATCACATTGATCACGTGTGCCAGCTCGCGGGGAACGCCCACCACGCGGCCATCGGTTCCGATCTGGATGGCGGCTTTGGGCGGGAGTCCTCACCTCACGACCTCGACACCATCGCCGATCTGCAATCGCTGACCGGCATCCTCGCCGGGCGCGGCTACGCTCAGGACGACATCGCCCACATCATGTATGGCAACTGGGTGCGGCTGCTGCGCCGGGCGTGTGCGTGACATGGGCCTGAGCCGTGATCTGCGCTGGATGGGGCTTTCGCTCGTGCCGTGGGGCCTGGGTGACGGCTTGTTCTTTTATCTGCGGCCACTCTTCTTGAAGGAGCTGGACGCCGATCCACAAACCATCGGCCTTGTATTAGCGCTGGCTGCAGCGGCTTTGGGCCACAATGGTCCGGCGGTTTCATCCCACAGCCCGAGTATGCCGAACTCCGCAAGCTCGAGGGCGTTTTGACTTGCGTCATGACCGCGTGGAGCATGGCAGACATCGCAAGCGGGCTGCCGAGAATTTTTTCGCCCTCTGTGAGGGCCTGAAGTTCACGGGAGAGCGTTTGAGCTCGTGCCTGGGCATCATGGAGAAATCTCCGAGGGGAGTCAACTTCCGGCGATTTGTCGAGTCAAATTGGAACCATGCCCACGCCGGGGCAAGGAGTCTGGGGGTGGTCCACCTCCCAATCTGAGATGTACCTATCTGAGATGTACCTGCGTTGGTTTTAGAAAGCAGAAAAATAGGACTCGTGATACATTGGCTTCTGCGATTGTGATTTGACCATGATGCCCAGAACCAATGCTGAATGGGTGCGCGACTTAGCCGCCGAGGGCGACGAGCAGGCTGCCGCGATTGCCGATCTGCGCCATTATCTCCTGCGTGCCGCGCTCTATGCTTTCAGCCGCGGTGACCTCGCTCAGCTCAGTCACCACGAGGTTGAGCAACTCGCCGAAGATTGCGTGCAAGAAGCCCTGCTCGCTATATTGAAGCATTTACCTGAATTCCGCTCGGATAGCAAGTTCACGACCTGGGCCTACAAGTTCGCGGTAAACTTCGCCCTCGTCGCCGCCCGGCGTGAGCGTTGGAAAGGTGTCTCCCTCGATCAACTCCTCGAGAATGGCAGAATGGCGGACTGGTCGCTCCAGGACACGGATACGACTGTTAACCCGGATCGTGCGGCGCTGCAGACGGAGGTCTGGGCGACCGTGCGCGAGGTGATCAACCAAGAGCTAACGACACGGCAGCGCCAGGCGTTGAAAGCCATGGTGTTTGACGAAGTGCCGCTGGATGAGGTCGTGCGCCACTTCGGAGCGAACCGGAACGCGGTTTACAAGTTGATGCACGATGCCCGTCGGAAACTCAAGTCACGGATGGAGGCGCGTGGGTTTAGTATGCAAACAATCATGGGTCTGTTCAGCGTGGAGGGGTAAGATTCGACGTGGTTGTGCAACAAATAGTAATGGAACGGGAGTCGGGAAAGTGAAACTTTTGAAGCTCCAACACTGGCTGCGCCAAATCTACCAGACGGAGGAGGAGGAAATCTCCTGCTCAGAGTGCTTGGATTTGGTTTCGGACTATGTAGACCTGGAAATCGCAGGTGAAGCGGCCCGGGAAAAACTGCCGCTCCTGAAGCAGCACCTGGATCAATGCGGTGTCTGCCTTGAGGAATACGAAGTGCTCCGCGACCTCGCGCGGCTGGAGGCTGAAGGTCGGGCTCCCGCATTAGACGAACCGCGAAAATCCTTGTAACCAAACGCGCGAAGTTTGGCAGTCAAGCAGAGCGACACCCCCGCGGCGCGGGGGTGTCGTTTTATTTTCACTGGGTAAGAATCGGCGTGCCTCTGAAACATACAGATAGAACGCTGAACGCCAATTCATCGAGGAGGTGCCTGATGACGTAGACCCAAAGGACGAACTCGACCAACAAGATAGCGCAGTAATGCTGTCACATTACCGCGCCTGACGGAGAGCCGAAGCTCATCCGGAAGAAAGGTTAGCCCGACCGCAATGCGGCCGGGAACAAGGAGCAATTACCATGAAGTCTTTACGTTTCAACCTGACACGCATAGCCGCCGTAGTATTGATCGCGATCCTGGCGTTGGCCGTCGTTGGCAGCGCCTTGGCCGCTAACCGCGGCGCTGGAGTCGGTGAAGTCACCACGCACCGCCACCTCCACGCTGATCTCTCGGACAACCTTCCACCAAAAGTCTTGAAGCAACTCGCCTTTCACGACGCCATGCGCAAGTTGTGGGAGGACCATGTCACCTGGACTCGCCTGTTCATCGTCAGCGCCGTGGCAGACCTGCCCGACACAGGCCCGACTGCGCAGCGGTTGTTGCAGAACCAGACGGACATCGGCGACACCATCAAGCCTTTCTATGGGGATGCCGCTGGCGAGCAGCTGACCACGCTGTTGCGCGACCACATCCTCATCGCCGCCGAACTGATTACCGCGGCGAAAGCGGGCGACACGGCAGCCTTTGAAGACGCCAGGGCACGCTGGTACGCCAATGCCGATGAGATTGCCGCTTTCCTGCACAGCGCAAACCCAGAGAATTGGCCGCTCGACGAGATGAAGGCGATGATGCGCGAACACCTTGATCTCACGCTTGAAGAGGCCGGAGCCCGCCTGAACGGTGATTGGGCAGCAGACATCGCGGCTTACGACCAGATCCATGAGCAGATTCTGGAGATGGCCGACATGCTCAGCACGGGCATCATCCGCCAGTTCCCGAAGGAGTTCAAGTAAAGGGAATAGCGAGGGCGTTCGCCCAAGTGATTGTTGTTTCGCCCCAGATGTGTCGCCAGAAGGCGGTCTCCATCATGTTCAAGGACAGACCGCCTTCTGACTACTTTCTGGTGAAATTAATAGAGTGATCGCAAGGAGGCCATCATCATGATCAATATCAATCGAACCTACACCCCTCCCGCAGTAGACGACGGATGCCGATTCCTGGTGGATCGCCTATGGCCGCGAGGCGTATCAAAAGCCGCATTGTGCCTGGATGTCTGGCTGAAAGATGTGGCACCCAGCGATGCGCTGCGCCGTTGGTTCGGCCATGACCCGGCCCGCTGGGATGAGTTCTGCCGCCGATACTTTGCCGAATTGGATAGCAAACCCGAAGCCTGGAGGCCGATTGTGGAAGCAGCTCGTCACGGCAATGTCACACTGCTTTACAGCGCTTGAGACACAGAACACAATAACGCTATAGCGCTGATTCGTTATCTGGTAACGAAGGATTAGGGAATTCACTCACTCATTCGTAAACAGGAGGTACACAATGTCGCACTACAAATACCTGATCGTCGGGGGTGGGATGACAGCCGCGGCTGCCGTGAAAGGCATCCGTGAGGTGGACCCCAATGGCTCGATTGGGCTGATCAGCGCGGAGGTGGATCCGCCTTACAAACGTCCGCCCCTATCCAAAGCCCTGTGGAAGGGAAAGCCGATCGAGCGCATTTGGTATGGGACGGAGAAACAGGGGGTAACGCTTCACCTGGGACGCCAGGCCCAAGTCCTCGATTCGGCGCACAAACGTCTCTGCGACGATCAGGGGATGGCTTACACCTATGAGAAACTGCTGCTCGCCACGGGCGGCCGGCCCCGGCGACTCCCCTTCGGCGATGACCGGATCATTTACTTTCGCACCGTGGCGGATTACCGCCGGCTACGTGCGCTCACCCAGCAGGGGCAGCGGTTCGCTGTCATCGGCGGTGGTTTCATCGGCTCAGAGATCGCCGCGGCCTTAGCCATGAACAACAAGGAAGTGGTGATGATTTTCCCGGATGCGGGGATAGGGACGCGTGCGTTTCCGCAAGATCTGGCGTTGTTCCTGAACGGTTATTATCGCCAGAAGGGTGTGGAGATATTGGCCGGGGAATCCGTTGTCGGTCTGGAAACGCGGGAAGAGCAGCTTGCTCTCAAGACCCAGAGCGGGCGTGAAGTCCTGGCTGACGGTGTGGTGACGGGTATCGGGATTCAACCCAACGTCGAATTGGCCGAGGCGGCGGGGTTAAAGGTCGAAAATGGGATCGTGGTGGACGAGTCCCTGCGCACGAGTCACACGGACATCTATGCGGCCGGCGACGTGGCTTCCTTTCATAATCGGGCTCTAGGTAAACGTCTGCGTGTGGAACACGAAGATAATGCCAAAACCATGGGGCGGTTCGCCGGTCGGAACATGGCCGGCGCTGTGGAGCCTTATCATCATCTGCCTTTTTTCTACTCCGACCTTTTCGAGTTGGGGTATGAAGCAGTCGGAGATGTGGATGCGCGGCTCGAGACAGTGGCGGACTGGAAGGAGCCGTACCGTGAAGGCATCCTCTACTATCTGCGGGAAGGCCGCGTTCGAGGGGTGCTGTTGTGGAACGTCTGGGAGCAGGTGGAGGCTGCCCGACATCTGATCGCCGAACCCGGCCCATTTGACCTCGGGAACCTCAAAGGGCGATTGCCAAAGGCCAAGTGAACGTGCCGATCTCGTCAATCGTATTCGTGTGATCATCCATTCATTCTGCTCTGAAGAGGAGGCATTGTGTCCATTAACTTAGATTTCGATGATCAAGAGTTTCTTGCGGCTATGGAACTGCGCCGTCGCCGTATCTCCGAGGATCAGATACGGGCGTTCGAAGGCCATGTGTCCGAAATCCTCACGGCATTTGGATTAGATCTGAACACGCCTGCCACCCGCGAAACACCGCAACGCTTCGTCCAGGCCTTGTTTGACTCGACCGAGGGCTACGACGGTGATCCGAAATTGCTCAAGGTGTTCGCCACCGAATGTCGTGGGGGATCGGATTGCCGGCTGAGTCAGGTGATAGAAGGGCCGATCAACTTTTTCGCGCTCTGTGAGCACCACGCCCTGCCGTTCTACGGTAACGCCTATGTGGGCTACATCGCCCATGAGCACATCATCGGCATTTCCAAGCTCACGCGGCTAGTACGTTTGTTTGCGAAGCGCTTTACGGTGCAAGAACGGATTGGGCAGCAGATCGCGGACACGTTGGAGGCCATGCTGCAGCCGCACGGCGTAGCGGTGTATCTGGAGGCCCATCATCTGTGCACGCAAATGCGGGGCGTCCGCGAACTCTCACCGATGACGCGCACGACATTTTGGCGAGGCGCGTATGACAGTAACCCGGCTCTCCGGGCTGAGTTCTACGTCGCGTGTGGGTTACAACGATGAACGGTCTGGCACCGCTTGAAACCCTCTACGAAATGAATCTGGATCGCGCCATGGAATTACCCCTGCCGCCCGAGCTCGATGCCCTGTATGGCCGTCTCCGATTTCCCCCACATCCAAATCGGACCTACGTTATTGGCAACTTCGTGACGACGTTAGACGGGGTTGTGTCGCTGAACATACCCGGCCAGTCAGGCGGTGGAGAGATCAGCGGATTTTATCCGCACGATCGGATGGTGATGGGATTGCTGCGTGCAGTGGCCGATGCGGTGATTGTCGGCGCGGGAACCGTCCGGGCCGTGTCGCCCTCTCACGTCTGGACGGCCGATTACGTCTACCCCTCACTTGCCAACGCCTACCAGTCAGTTCGAAGTTCAATGGGGAAGTCCGGACCACCACTAAATGTGATCGTCACGGCGCGCGGTGAATTAGATCTAAGCCAGCGCGTTTTCCAGTCCGGTCAGGTTCCGGTATTGATCGTGACGACCACGCAGGGCGCGCAACGCATCGGCCAGCAGGAATTACCTCAGTCAGTTCAGATCGCGGCCGTGGAAAGTGTTGGGCCGCTCAGTGCTCGGACGATCCTCGACACAGTTGGTCGCGCCCTGCGAGGCCAGGATAACATCCTTCTAGTCGAGGGCGGGCCGCAGTTGATGGGAGATTTTTTCGCCGCGCATTGCCTGGATGAACTGTTCTTGACCCTCGCCCCGCAGATTGCCGGTCGAGACAGTTCGCTTGAGCGACCCGGCCTCATCACTGGGAAGCGATTTGCGCCGGAGCATCCGTTGTGGGGAGAGCTGGTCGGAGTAAAGCAAGCTGGGAACCATTTGTTTCTGCGCTATGCGTTTGAATCGGCTGGGTGATATGCTTTTCATTCGCGTGGGTGTGCCCGTAAGTGAACAAGGGCCATAATCGGTACGAGCCGGACTAAAAGACCGGCTATAGCAAGGATGAGTGTGCCATGTCTAGTATTGCGCAAACAGCAAATTCAAGGAAAAAGAATCCCCTATTGGGTCTGGAAGCTTTTGGACAAAGCATCTGGATGGATTATATCCGTCGGGGAACGATCGCCTCGGGCGAGCTCCAGCGGTTGATTGAAGCCGACGGTGTCAGCGGTGTGACCTCAAACCCCTCAATCTTCGAGAAAGCCATTGCAAAAAGCCGCGACTATGACGAGTCCATCCGTGCGCTCACCCAGAAAGGGAAGACCAGCGACGAGATTTACCAGTTGCTCACCGTGGAAGATATCCAAAGCGTTGCCGACCTTTTGCGTCCAACTTACAACCAGGATAGCCGGGATGGTTTTGTGAGCCTTGAGGTGTCCTCCGGGCTTGCACACGATACTACTGGAACGATTGAGGAAGCCCGCCGGCTTTGGTCCCTGGTGGACCGCCCCAACGCGATGATTAAAGTGCCGGCCACCCTGGAAGGTCTTCCGGCGATCCGGCAGCTGATTGGGGAGGGGATCAACGTCAACATCACTTTGCTCTTTGGCCTGCCTCGCTATCGAGAAGTGGCGAAGGCGTATATCGCTGGGTTGGAAATTCTGGCGGCCAAGGGGAAACCCCTCACACAGGTTGCGTCTGTTGCCAGTTTCTTCCTCAGCCGGATCGACGTTCTAATCGACCCTGTGCTTGAAGTGAAAATGGAGACCGACAGCCCACAGGCAGGCTTGGCTGCACGCTTGCACGGACAAATCGCTATTGCCAGCGCCAAGGTGGCTTACCAGATTTACCACGAGTTTTTCGGCAGTGAGCGGTTCAAGAGGCTGGCCAGCAGAGGCGCACGCACGCAACGGTTGCTGTGGGCCAGCACGAGCACGAAAAATCCGGCCTACAGCGATACCAAGTATGTGGAATCTCTCATCGGCCCAAACACGATCAACACGTTGACCCTTGAAACACTGACTGCCTATCGAGACCACGGGCATCCGAAGCAGACTTTGGAGCGCGATGTATCTGAGGCTTATCAAGCACTGAATGGCCTTTCATCAGTTGGAATTAACTTGGATGCAGTCACACAGCAACTGGAGGATGAGGGCGTGGAAACTTTCATCGCGGCCTCCGATCGATTGATGGATTCTCTAAAAGAGAAACAGGCGGCCGTGCAAGCGCTACTTGAACGCTCTAGCGGAAACTAGAGATATCGATAGTGACCTCAAAACGCCGCACTCGTAAGTGGTTGGAAAAGGTAAGGAAAGGTGAACCATGACAAAGATTGCGATCAACGGCCTCGGACGCATTGGCAGGGCCGCGCTAAAAATCGTTCTCGATACGCCCCAATTAGAGCTAGTTGCTGTAAATGACATTGCTCCCATTGATAATATCGCCTATCTGTTGCGATACGATACGGTCTATGGCCGGTATAGCCAGGCAATGGAAACCGAGGGTGACTGGTTGATCATCAGCGGGAAACGCTTCCCCACCTATCATGAAAAGGATCCTGCGCACCTCCCCTGGGCCGAGCTGGGCGTGGACGTCGTGCTGGAGTGCACCGGTGTCTTCACCAAACGGGAGGACCTGTCGAAACACATCCGGGCTGGGGCGGGATACGTCATTCTTTCCGCGCCAGCCACCGGTGAAGACGTTGATACCATCATCCATGGGGTGAACCGGCCGGAGGGCGGCTTTCCAAGAATCATCTCTTGTGCGAGCTGCACGACCAACTCCATCACACCCGTGATTGAAATTATCGGGCGCCGGCTCGGCATTGCCAAAGCCATCATGACCACGGTCCATGCCTACACCGCCTCCCAATCGCTGGTGGATGCTCCGAACAAGAATTTCCGGCGCGGACGCGCCGCCGCTGCCAACCTGGTGCCGGCTTCGACGGGTGCGGCTGTTGCGACCACCAAAGCCTTGCCGCAATACAAAGGCCTGTTTGATGGGGTGGCCGTGCGCGTGCCGGTGCCGGTGGGTTCCATTTCAGACATTACCATGCTCACCACACGCAAAACCAGCGTTGATGAAGTCAACCGGATCTTCAGCGAGGAAGCGGCCAGTGACCGCTATACAGGCATTCTGGCTGTAACCCGTGATCCGATTGTATCGGCCGACATTGTGCAGGATCCGCATGCGGCCATTGTCGACCTCGACTTGACCCGCGTGGTGGACGGCGACCTGGTGAAAGTAATGAGCTGGTACGACAATGAATGGGGTTATACCCATCAACTGATCCGTCAGGCGGTGGAGATTGCCCAATCGATGAAGAAGTGAATCAGACTCGGGAAGGAAAAGCGATGCCTGACAACGTGACCATGAAGATACTCCGATCGCACCTGGAGCGGGGCACACCCGAGCCGGGCCAGGAGATTGCCGTCCGCGTGGATCAGACCCTGCTGCAGGATGCGACCGGCACCATGGCCACCCTTCAGTTCGAAGAGCTCGGCCTGCCGCGCGTGGCGGTGCCGCTGGCGGTGCAATACGTGGATCACAACATGATCCAGTTGGATTTTAAGAACCCTGATGACCACCGCTTTCTCCAAGCGTTTGACGCCCGCTACGGCATTTACTATTCCCGGCCGGGCAACGGCATTTGCCATTACGTGCATGTCGAGCGCTTCGCCAAGCCGAGCGGCATCCTCATCGGGGCCGACAGCCACACCACCACCTCGGGCGCGGTGGGGATGATTGCCATTGGGGCCGGCGGCCTGGACGTGGCCATGTGCATGGCGGGGCAGCCGTTCGAGTTCGAGACGCCCCGGGTCGTAGGGGTCGATCTGCGCGGCCAACTCGCGCCCTGGGTACAGGCCAAGGACGTCATCCTGGAGCTGCTGCGGCGGCGCGGCGTACGCAATGGGCTGGGCCGCATCTTCGAGTTCTATGGCGAGGGCGTGGCGACACTGGACGTCTTTGAGCGCATGACGATCTGCAACATGATTGTCGAGACGGGCGCGACCACCGGGCTGTTCCCTTCCGACCAGCACACCCGCGCTTGGATGGTGAACCAGCAGCGGGTGCAAGACTGGACGGAGCTGCAGGCCGACCCCGGCGCGGCCTATGACGAGCAGGAGCTGATCGAACTGGACCAGTTGGAGCCGCTGATTGCGAAGCCTTCCAGCCCCGGCAACGTAGTGCCCGTGCGCGAGGTGGCCGGTACGCCCGTGGCGCAGGTTTGCTTCGGGTCGTCGGTCAACTCGGGCTATGCCGACCTGGCGCTGCCGGCGGCGGTTTTTCGCGCCCACGGCATCGCCCCTAACCTGGTGGTCACCGTAACGCCCGGCTCGCGCCAGATCCTCGACACCATTGCCGAGACCGGTGTGCTGCGCGACCTGGTACGAGCCGGCACGCGCCTGCTCGAGCCGGCCTGCGGGCCGTGCGTGGGCATGGGCCAGGCTCCGCCCTCGGGTGCTGTTTCGGTGCGCACCTTCAACCGCAACTTTCCCGGCCGCAGCGGCACGCAGAACGACCGAGTCTACATGTGCAGTCCGGCCACTGCGGCCGCCACCGCCGTGCGCGGCGTCATCACCGACCCGCGCGACCTGGGCCCGGCCGAGCCCGGTTATCCGGCGCTGGTCTTCAACCCGGCCGTCGGCGCGGCCCAAATCGTCGCCCCGCTGCCTCCAGACCAGGCGCGCGCTGTCGAACTTCCGCGCGGCCCCAACATCCAAGCGCCGCCGCCTCAGGTCCCGCTGCCCAGCTCGCTCACTGGCCGGATCCTCATCGTAGTGGGCGACGACATCTCCACGGGCGATCTCTCCCCCGATGGCGCGGAGGTGATGGCGTTCCGCTCGAACATCTCGGCCATGGCCAATTACGTCTTCCGCCGGCTGGACCGCGATTTCGCCAATCGGGCGCGCGAGTGGGGCGGGGGATATATCGTGGGCGGCCACAACTATGGCCAGGGATCGTCGCGGGAACACGCGGCCCTGGCACCCAAGCAGTTGGGTGTCCGGGCGGTATTCGCCAAGAGCTTTGCCCGCATCCACCGGCGCAATCTGATTGCCCAGGGCATCCCCCCGCTGACGTTCGCCAACGACGAAGACTACCAGCGGGCCTGCCAGGGCGACACCTGGGAGCTGCCCGATATTCGCGCTGCCCTGGACGAAGGCCAGACCGAGATCCGGGTGCGAGGCGGGGAGCGGGATCAGGCATTTATGGTCCGAGCCAATTTTTCGCCGCGGGAACGCCGGATGCTGAACAACGGCGGCATGTTGGCCCACGTGCGCTTGGGTGGCAAGGCCCTAAGCGCCCAGAAGGCCGTCAGCGCAGCAGTGGATCAAGGCTCGCCGACGACCAACTTGGTGGTCGAAGAGCCGCCCATAGCATGATATTGGCCAGCTGCTGAGCCCGACGCAGGCGAGTCAGTTCGCGACTAAGGCCTTTCCGCCACTGGCCTCAGCAAGCCGCTTATCTGGTACGCGTCATCGTCCGGTCGCCGAGTCTGCGCTTCGGCGGGCGTGTGATCGAGACTGCCGTGACATAGTGCGATTCAACTGTGGTCGTTCAATCGCTTCATCGGAACGTGCAACCAAGTCCATTCGAGAGTCATTGACGATGCTGAAGACGATCTACGACGAACTCGGCCTGCGGCCCGTCATCAACGCGGCGGGCACGCTCACACGATTGGGCGGCGCACTCATGCCGCCGGAAGTGGTGGAGGCCATGGCCCGCGCCGCCGAGCACTGTGTGCGGATGGAGGAACTACAGGCGCGTGCGGGCGAGATCATCGCCGAGGCCTCCGGCGCCGAAGCCGGCTATGTCACCTGCGGGGCCGCCGCGGGGCTGCTGTTGGGCGCTGCCGCCTGCGTGGCCGGGCTGGACATCCACAAAATGGAGCGCCTGCCGGATACAAACGGGATGAGGGACGAGGTCATCATTCAGCGCCCTCATCGCAATAGCTACGATCACGCGATCCGCACCGTAGGAGTTAAAATCGTCGAGGTTGGATGGATGGGCAGCCCGACGCCGCGACCCGTTCAGCCCTGGGAGATCGAGTCGGCCATCAACCCACACACTGCTGCGATCTACTGGCCGGTGATGGAGGAAGCCGAAGGGAAGACGGTCAGGCTGGCGGAAACTGTGGCGGTCGCCCATCGGCACGGCGTGCCCGTCATCGTGGATGCCTCTGCCGCGCTTCCGCCCACGGGCAATCTGCGGGCGTTTATCGCTGCCGGCGCCGATCTGGTGGCGTACTCGGGCGGCAAGTCGCTACGCGGCCCGCAGGCCACCGGCCTCCTCGCCGGGCGGCGCGACCTCATTCAATCGGTCGCATTGCAACATCAGGATATGGATGTGCATCCAACCACGTGGTCGTTGCGCGCGCAATTACTGGATACAGGGATTTTGCCCGGCCCGCCGCTGCAAGGGATTGGTCGCAGTTTGAAGGTCGGGAAGGAAGAGATCGTTGGTTTACTGACCGCGCTGCGGTTGTTCCTCGCGCGCGATGAGGTCGCTGAGCATGCCAGGTGGTTGGCACAGTCGCGCACCATCGCCGAGGCCTTATCCGATATGCCAGGCCTCCAATGCGACATTGTTGAGAACGCTCAGGGCATTCCATTGGCGCACGTGCAGTGGGAGGAAGCCAGACTGCGTTGGCGCGGCGCAGAACTGGTGAACGCGTTGGCCGAGGGCGATCCGCCCATCGGCGTGGGGGGCGATGGCGCGGGCGGTGTCATCGTCCTCAACCCTTTCAGCCTCGCGTCGGGCGAGGCAGCAATGGTCGCGCAGCGGTTGCGCGAACTTCTGGCCTCGACCCGGAGATTTTCGGAGGATGATTGATGCATATTGACGAACTCGAAACCCCGGTCGCCGTTGTAGACCTTAACCGGTTGGAGGCCAACATCGCCCGGTTGCAACGCTACCTGAGCCAGCACGGCCTCGCGAACCGGCCACATATCAAGACGCACAAGATACCGGCCATCGCGCACTTGCAGGTCAACGCCGGCGCTACCGGCATTACCTGTCAGAAAGTTGGTGAGGCAGAGGTGATGGCACAAGCGGGCCTGCGCGACATCTTCCTGCCGTACAACATCCTGGGCGCGGCCAAGCTCGAACGGCTGATGACCGTGGCCGGTCAAACCAAATTGAGCGTCACCGCCGACTCCGAGCACACCGTGCGTGGGCTGTCAATTGCCGCGCAGCGCGCTGCCCTCGAACTGCCGGTGCTGGTGGAGTTTGATTCCGGCGCGCAACGCTGCGGCGTCCAAACGCCCCAGCAGGCCGTCGATCTGGCGCGCGTCATCGCCCGGTCGCCGGGCTTGCGCTTCGGCGGGCTGATGACCTATCCCACCAGTGAGGCCAGCGGCGCTTTCGTGCGTGAAACCAAAGCGTTGTTACGCCCGGATAGCTTAGCCGTGGAGTGTGTCAGTGGTGGAGGCTCGCGGGTGATGTGGCAGGCCCATCAACAGCCCGAGGTTACCGAGCATCGCGCGGGCATGTATCTCTACGGAGATCGGTCATTGCTCAAAGCCGGAGTCATGACGCTGGAAGAGTGCGCGTTCAAAGTCCACACCACCGTCATCAGCCGCCCGACGGCTGACCGGGGCATTTTGGATGGAGGCAGCAAGACTTTTTCATCCGACTTGCTTGGGCTGGAGGGCCACGGCTTGATCCTCGAATACCCACAGGCCCGTTTCTATAGTCTCTCGGAGGAACACGGGCATGTGGACTTTGCAGCGTGTCCGATAAAACCTGAGATCGGTGAGCGAGTGACCGTGATCCCCAATCACTGCTGCGCGGTCAGTAATCTGTTCTATCAGGTGGTAGGCATGCGCGGTGAAGGTGTTGAGGTGATTTGGCCGGTCGCCGCGCGTGGGCTCCTTCAATAAAGAGTGAAGAAAAGCCGGCAACTGCAGAAACAGCCCTTGTAGGACAAACGCCTATGAAGTATTAGTCGTACACCGACAGGACGCAGGGCTTCTACCAATTACAATAACGACTGTTTCCAAGTTTTGGCACCTAATCCAGTTTGCCGCTTTGTTGAATACTACCTCTACCCGGATGTGATGAAGTTGACCTATGAAGAAGGTTACGCACCATGAGCCTTAATGACTTCCTGATTCAGGTCATTCGGATTACTTTTGCTCTGCTCGGCTTTATCACCTGGGTAGATTACATTCGCCACCGTGACCGTACCCGGCTGGATATCGCCCTGCTCTTCGGCGCGCTGGGCCTGGTCGTGCTGATTCAGGAATTCATTTTAGTGACCGGGCAGAGGCCCCTCTGGCTGGTGAAATTCAATCAGCTTCTGTTGATGGCCCATCCTTATTTGTTACTCCAACTGGTGGAGCACTTCCAACCCGTTCCCGCTCGGGTTCAGTGGTTCGCTCTCATCGGCATGCTCGTTTCGTGGGCGCTTTTGGTCATCAGTCCGGAAGGCTCACTCCTGCTGACCATGGCGTTGGTGGGATACTTCGTTGTCATTGAAGTGTATGCGGCCGTAGCCTTTGTGCGTGGAGCCTTGAGCACCAGTGGTGTGACACGCCGGCGGATGTGGCTGGCGGCGACCGGCTCCGGCCTGCTGGCGACGGTACTGCTCCTGGCCGGTGTTAATGCGGCTGTACCGGCATTGGCGGCCTATATCGGTCTACTTATCCAGGCTCTGGCCGTGTTCGCAGGGCTGGCCTATTACCTGGGCTTCGCGCCGCCGCGCGCCTTGCGCCAGGCCTGGCAACTCACTGAGTTGCACCGGTTCCTGAATGAATCGGCGGGCAAGTCCGCCGAAGCGCGCGCCGCCGAGACGTTACCGTACCTGTGCACAATGGCCACGCGCGCGGTCGGCGGGCGGGCGGCGGCAGCGGCTTTATGGGATGAGACGCAGCAGCAATTGGTCATCCGCGCCGCCACTCAGCCCGCTCTCTCCGGCGCGGTTTCGGCCCACGCCGGCGCCGTCGGCCGGGCCTGGCAAACGCAACAACCGGCATTCGTCCGTACCCTGGTCGAGGCAGCGCCCGAAGTTCGGCGCATGGCCGCAACGTTGGACACACGCGCTGTGCTTGCCGCACCGATCGCAACCGTTGAACACAAGTGGGGTGTCCTGATAGTCTTGCTCCAGCGCGGGCCTCTATTCCCCAACGACGATATGGATTTGCTGATGCTGTTTACCGAGCAGAGTGCGCTGGCATTGGATCAAACGGCCCTGCTCAATGAGCAGAAAAGGCTATTGGATGAACAGCACCAGCTCGTGGAGCGTCTCGGCGAGCGCACGACACAGCTCGAAGATGCCAATCGGGAATTGGAAGCCTTTTCCTATTCTGTCTCTCACGATCTGCGCGCGCCGCTGCGCCACATTGAAGGCTTTACCGATTTGCTCCTCAAAAGCAGTGTTGTGGCGGAAAAGCAGAGCCATCGGCAATTACAACTGATTACCGAAGCCGCTATACGGATGGAAAGGCTGATTGATAACCTGCTCGCCTTTTCACGGCTGGGCCGGTCGGCAATGGCGATGCAGCCAGTTTCGCTCACCCGACTTGTGGAAGAGGCCCGGCGCGAATTGCAACCGGAGACGGAGGGTCGCGACCTGGTCTGGAAAGTGAATTCTCTGCCGGAAGTCTACGGCGACCCGGCGTTGCTGCGCCTGGTATTGGTCAACCTGATCTCCAATGCCCTCAAATACACGCGCCCACACCCTCAAGCCCAAATTGAAATCGGCTGCCTGACCCATCAACCCAATCAAGTTGCTTTTTACGTGCGCGACAATGGCGTCGGATTCGATATGCAGTACGCCGACAAACTCTTTGGCGTCTTTCAACGCTTACATCATGCCGATGAGTTTGAAGGCTTGGGGATCGGTCTGGCGAACGTCCGGCGCATTGTCCATCGGCACGGCGGCCACACCTGGGCTGAGGGTGCCGTGGGACAGGGCGCCACGTTTTGCGTTTCGTTGCCCGCCAATCCAGAACCGGCTGTGCCAACGCCAGTGATGGATTTAGCCGCAACGTGATTGATCAAATGCGTGTTCTGTTACACTGACGCTTCTCGTCGCCGCCTCTCATATGGATCGCCGAAGGAATGCCAATGGAACCAAAATCGATTCTATTTGTGGAAGATGATCCCAACGATGTCGAGCTCACGTTGACAGCGCTGGCCGAACACCACCTGTCCGACGATATTCACTGGCTGCGCGATGGCGCTGAGGCTGTGGACTATCTGTACCGCCGCGGCCCATTTACCAACCGGCCTGCCGGTAACCCGGTCGTGATCGTGCTCGACATCAAAATGCCCAAGGTGGATGGTTTGACCGTGTTGCGCCAGATCCGCGCCGATGCACAGTTGCACCTAATCCCCGTCGTCATCCTGACCTCATCACGCGAGGAGCGGGATGTGCTCGACAGTTACAAACTCGGCATTAATGCCTATGTGGTAAAGCCCATGGGTCTTCCAGCTTTTACCAATGCGGTTAAAGAACTGGGCCTGTTTTGGGCCGTCATCAATGAACCCCCACCTGGCAGCGTGAAACGCCCAAGTGTATAACCCGGTCGCGTTTGGCATGAAGCATCCGTAGGGAAACGATCAACAAATGGAACCGCCGCTGCGCCTCCTGCACTTGGAAGATGACCCGGTAGATGCGGAACTGCTGCAAACCAGGCTGGCCTTTGAGGGCTTGCCGGCTGAATGGGTGCGGGTGCGCACCCGCGACGATTTTGTAGCCGGTCTCCAGCAAGGGGATTTTCACCTGATCCTGGCCGATTATTCCCTTCCGGCCTTTGACGGCCTGTCCGCACTGGCCCTCGCCCAGGATATTCGGCCCAGCGTCCCATTCATTATGGTCTCGGGCGTGCTCGGAGAAGAACGGGCCGTTGAGACGCTCAAGCGTGGCGCCACTGACTATGTGTTGAAGACACGGCTCGACCGGCTAGCCCCGGCGGTGCGCCGCGCGCTGCGCGAGGCCGAGGAACGCGCCGAACGACAACGGGCTGAGGCCGCTCTGCACGCCGAGCGGGAATGGTTGCGGGTCACCCTGGCCAGCATCGGCGATGCCGTCATCGCGACAGATACCCGGGGACAGGTGACATTTATGAATGCGGTGGCCGAGGCCCTGACCGGTTGGACGCAGACCGAAGCCATCGGCCGGCCGGGCGGAGAAGTGTTTCGGATTATCAACGAACACAGCCGCGCCGAGGTGGACAGCCCGGTGACCAGCGTGTTGCGCGAAGGCCGGATCGCGGGACTGGCGAATCACACGCTTCTCATTACGAAAGACGGACAGGAAATTCCGATTGACGATAGTGGCGCGCCGATCCATGACACCCACGGCCAACTGATTGGCGTGGTGTTGGTATTCCGCGACATTCGCGAGCGACGGCAGGCCGAGGACGCGCTGCGCAACAGTGAGCAACGCTATCGCTCGCTGACGGAGGCGACCACTTCCGTCGTGTGGACGACTGATGCCCGAGGTGATTTCACTAGCCACCAACCCTCATGGGAAGCTTATACCGGCCAGCCGTGGCCGGAGCATGCCAGAGACGGCTGGGCTCAGATGCTCCACCCTGAAGACCGAGCGCGCGTGCAGGCGGATTGGGAGCGGGCCGTGACGGAACGCTCGCTGTATGAGTCGGATGGAAGGCTGTGGCACGCGGCGAGCGAGCAGTATCGCTATTTTGTCGTGCGGGCGGTGCCGCTATCGAATGAGCATGGCGCTGTGCGTGAATGGATCGGAACCATCACCGATATTCACGAGCGCAAGCAAGCGCGCCTAGATGCAGAGCGGGCGGCAGAACGCACCGCCCGCCTGCACGCTTTGACCGCCGCGTTGTCGAGCGCCCTAACTCCGCTCGAAGTGGCGGATGTGATCCTCAACCAGGGCCGGTTAGCGCTGGGTGCTGATGCTGGTGCGCTCTTGTTGCTGACCCAGGATAGAAGCGCTCTGGAGGTCGTCCACTCGGTCGGGTTTCCTGAGGCCGGCATCGCGCGTCAGTTTCCACTTACCGCCCCCTTCCCCGCCGCCGAAGCCGTACGAACCGGAGAGCCGATTTGGATCGACTCTTTTTCGGCCAGTGCAGCTCGATATCCACAGATTGCCAAGAAGCGCGGTGAGACCGGTTACGAGGCCGTGGCCTACATTCCCCTGATCACTGATCGTCAAGCCATCGGAAGTCTGATCGTAAGCTTTGCCGCGGCCCGCCAATTTAGTGTGGAGGATCAGGCGTTCTTGCTCACACTCGCGCGCCAGTGCGCCCAGGCGCTGGAACGCGCGCGCCTGTATGAAGCCGAACGGCGCGCCCGCGCCGAAACCCAGACCCTCAATCAAGAACTTGAACAGCGGGTGAAAGATCGCACCCAGGCGCTTCAGGTCGCCATCCTGGACCTTGAACAGACCAACGCTGCACTGCACCGAGAGGTGGAAGAGCGACAACGCGCCGAAGAACAGATAAGAGAACGTGAACGGCAACTGGCGGAAGCGCAACACGTTGCCCACCTGGGCAGTTGGCACTGGAATATTGCGAGCAACACAATCACCTGGACCGATGAACTCTATCGCATTTATGGGCTTGACCCACAAACATTTACGGCCACGTATGAAGGCTTCCTCGAGCAGGTGCATCCGGATGACCGCGCGTTCGTTAACGAGAATATTACCCGGGCTTTTCGGGATCGGCAACCGTTTACGTTCTTTCATCGTATTGTGCGGCCCGATGAGGTCGTTTGCACGCTTCAGGCCCGCGGCGATGTCATTGTGAACGAAGCGGGCCAACTCGTCGCCATGAGCGGCACAGGCCAGGATGTCACTGAAATCAAACAGATTGAAGAAGACCTGCGCAAATCGCAGGAACAACTGCGCCAACTGTCTGATTATTTGCAAGCGGTGCGGGAAGAAGAGCGTACGCGCATTGCCCGTGAGATTCATGATGAGTTGGGAGGCGCCATGACGGGCTTGAAGATGGATGTGGCCTCCATCCGCAAAGTGCTCACTTCGGAGCAGACTCTGCTGCTTGAGAAAACCGGCCAGTTGCTCCGCGACATTGATACGAGTGTTCAAACTGTTCGCCGGATTGCAATGGATCTGCGACCCCACGTTCTGGATGATTTCGGCCTGCCCGCCGCTATCGAGTGGCAGTTGCAGGAATTTCAAAGACGGGCGGGTATCCAGTGCCAGTTGGCGTCTAATGTCGAAGAGCTGTCTTTAGACAGTAGCCATGCCTCGGCAGTCTTCCGTGTGTTTCAAGAGGCCCTCACTAATGTGGCGCGGCATGCCCAGGCCACTTTGGTTCAGGTGCGTCTGGAGAAGCAGCCCGACTCTTTGATCCTGCAGGTCATTGACAACGGGCGAGGCATTTCAGAACCGGAGTTGGCCGGCGCTCGCTCATTGGGGTTGTTGGGCATGCACGAGCGAGTCCGGATGTTATCGGGTGAGTTGAACATTCATGGCGCGCGCGGGCAAGGAACCACCGTGTATGTCAAAATCCCGCTACAATCAACTCAACTTGAAAGTGCAACGCCCCAAGCCGCACAGCCATAACGGCCGGGGCAATCCGCTTTCAAGCAGTGTGCGGCGGATCGCTTACACTGTAGTTCCTGAATCGTGGATTGCCAGATAAATGAAGCCGGAGACCCAAGTGTCTCCGGTTTCACTTAAAGTGCCGGGGAATGGATGCGAACCATGAGCTTCCGTCCGGCTGACGGCGCGTTTCGCTCACTGCGCCGCTTGTTTTCCGACACCAAGTTTGAGCGGTTCTGCAGCCCTTGTGAGTGACGATGCATCCAGCCTTGTGTCATTTCTGCTTTCCTTGTTAGGATTGCCTGAGAGAATTCATGAGCGAGAACACGGTCGAACAGGTGCGCGAGCGGGTGGACGCTGTTTACCAATCCGACTCGCGCCGCGTTCTCGCCACCCTCATCCGTCTGCTCGGCGACTTCGACCTCGCCGAGGAGGCGCTGCAGGAGGCCTTCACTGCGGCCGTAGCGCAATGGCCGCGGACTGGCGTGCCCGCCAATCCTCGGGCGTGGCTTGTTTCGGCCGGCCGCTTCAAGGTCATCGACGCCCTGCGCCGGCGCTCCCGCTTCGACGCTTCGCTGGCGGTTCTCGCAGAGCAACTTGACGTTGACACAAGTGCTTCTGAGTGGCGGGAGGAGGGCGTCGAGGACGACCGGCTGCGATTGATCTTCACCTGCTGCCACCCGGCCCTATTGCCGGACGCGCGCGTGGCGCTAACATTGCGCGAGGTATGCGGCCTCACCACGGAAGAGATCGCGCGCGCCTTCCTCACCGCGCCCTCCACATTGGCCCAGCGCATTGTGCGCGCCAAGGCGAAGATTCGCGAGACACGCATTCCTTATCAAGTGCCATCGCTGGCCGACTTGCCAGACCGGCTGGATACCGTGCTGCAAGTGGTTTACCTGGTGTTCAACGAGGGGTATTCCGCGTCGGCGGGCGGGTCACTGACGCGGGCCGATTTGTCGGGCGAGGCCATCCGCCTCGGGCGCATGTTGGTCGAGTTGCTGCCGAAGCCGGAGGTGATTGGGCTGCTGGCGTTGATGCTGCTCCACGACTCGCGCCGCGCGGCGCGCCCTTCGCCAGAGGGGGATTTGATCCTGCTGGAAGATCAGGACCGCTCACTCTGGAACCGGGAGCAGATCACAGAAGGGATTGCATTGGTGAGGGGAGCCCTGCTGTCGGGCCAGTTCGGCCAGTATACCCTCCAGGCTACCCTCGCAGCCGTGCACGCGCTGGCGCCCAACTTCGCCGCCACAGACTGGGATCAGATTGTTGACTTATACGACAGGCTGGCGCAGGTGGCCCCGTCGTCCGTGGTCGAGTTGAACCGTGCGGTGGCGGTGGCGATGCGCGATGGGCCTGTGGCCGGTTTGGCCCTGATTGACGCCATCCTGGCGCGCGGCGAACTGGCCGATTACCACCTGGCGTATTCAGCTCGGGCGGAACTGTGCCTGCGGTTGGGCCGAACTGTGGAAGCCCGCGCCTCCTACGAACGAGCGCTCGCCCTCACGCGCCAGGCGCCGGAGCGGCGGTTCCTCGAGCGACGGCTGGCAGCCCTACTTGACTGAAACATCGAAGCCCGACTTTTCGCGTTTGGCCGAGCCCGTGTCGAATTTGGGCGCCGCCGAGCGACTATTTGTTGAAACAACCAATTCACAGAGCCGGGCCAAACCCAACCGGGAGCCTGGCTCCCAACCATAAGGAGAAACTGACATGCAATTCCTAGTCTACGACCCCAACTTCAGCCCGGAAGGGGGCGCGCCCCCCACCCCGGAAATGATGGAAGAGATGGGGAAATTTATCGGTGAAGCGATGCAGGCCGGTGTGGTGGTCGCGACGGGCGCGCTCCAGCCGAAGGGCACGCGCCTCAAGCTTTCGGACGGGAAGTTCACCGTGACCGACGGACCGTTCATCGAGTTGAAGGAACTGTTGGGCGGCTGGGCGGTGCTGCAAGTGAAGTCGTTGGAAGAGGCCATTGAATGGTCCAAGCGCTTCCGCAAAATCGTCGGGGATGGTGAGTCCGAAATCGTGCAGGTGTTCGGGCCGGATGACTTCGGGCCCGCGTGACGCTCTCTGACCAGCGGTGGCCAGAGCCGGGCGTTCTGAAAATCGGACGCCCGGCTCATGGCCATGATGGATCGGATTGACGCTCGCTTGGGCATGGATTTCGGCGCTGTCGGCGCGGGGCTGCGGGGCGAGGTGGGCACTTCATAGAAAACCATTGTGTCGCCGGCGAACCAACCATTCGAAAGGAGATGAAAAGATCAAGACAGAGAACGAGCCTACAATGACCGTCGGCAACCACACTTCCGTGAACGGTCTCAAGCTGTACTACGAGATTCATGGCGCCGGGAAACCGCTGTTGTTGCTTCATGGCGGCGTTGGCGCAATCGAGATGTTCGGCGAAGTCTTGCCGCTGCTTGCACAAGGCCGGCAAGTCATCGCTGCCGATTTGCAAGCCCATGGGCGCACAGCCGACATTGATCGCCCGTTGAGCTACGAGTTGATGGCCGACGACATCGCCGCCCTGATCAAGCATCTCGGCTTTGAAAGCGCCGACATCATGGGCTACTCCCTAGGCGGCGGAGTCGGGCTGCAAACCGCCATCCGGCACCCGGAAGTGGTACGCAAGCTTGTGCTCGTCTCGACCTCCTTCAAGCGGGATGGATGGTATCCCGAGGTCCTCGCGGGAATGGAGCAGATGGGTCCTGAGGCCGTGGAGCCGATGAAGCAGACACCGATGTACCAGCTGTATGCCAGCGTCGCGCCGAAGCCGGAAGATTGGCCGGTGTTGCTCACCAAGCTGGGTCAGTTGCTCAGGCTGGACTATGACTGGTCCAAGGATGTGGCGGCGATCAAGGCACCCACGCTGATCGTAGTCGGGGATGCCGATAGCGTTCGCACTGCCCATGCTGTGCAGTTCTTTGAACTACTCGGCGGCGGCAAACGGGACGCTGGATGGGACGGATCGGGGATGTCCAATGCGCGACTCGCTATCCTTCCTGCCACAACGCATTACAATATCTTCTTCTCACCCACGCTGGCATCCACCGTCACGCCATTCTTGGACGCGCCGATGCCCCAAGCCAAGTGACC
>JBQTJD010000378.1:0-1513 GCA_052387475.1 Anaerolineales bacterium
GCTGCTCGAGCGGGAGGGTGACGTTTGGATTTGGCAGTCGAGTTTGATCAAACGGAGGCGCTTGATCGCGCAAGTATATCACCAGGGTGTCATCGGCCCGCCGCATTTCGATTTCTATTTCGCCGGGCTGGTGGCGGTAGCCATGCCGAATGATGTTGGTTGATGCCTCGTCTACGGCCAGGATCAGGTCATCCACCGTTTTAGCGGACGCATGGAGGGCAGTGGCGCTCTCTGCCACGAAGTCACGAATGGCGTCCAAATTCTTCAACTCGGCGGAAATGCGCAGTGTCGCGCTCATGGCAATTGAGTGAGCGCCAAACTAATTCTGCCGACGCGGGCGATACTGAATCGCCTCGGCCAGATGCGCGGGTTGGATGGCGTCGCTGTGTGCCAGATCAGCGATGGTGCGGCTAAGCTTGAGCACCCGATGAAAGGCGCGCGCCGATAGTCCGAGTTGTGACATCGCCGAGCGGATGAGGGCGTTGCCGGCCTCATCGAGTTTGCAGTACACACGCACGTCCGCAGGGCGCATGTCAGCGTTGCAGGCCAAATCGGTGCCGGTATAGCGTGCGCGTTGCACCTCGCGCGCCGCCTCCACCCGCGCCCGCACCGTCTCGGATGATTCTCCCAAGCGTTGATCGGTCAACTTCTCATACGCCACGCGCGGCACATCCACGTGGATGTCGATACGGTCGAGCAGCGGCCCGCTGATTCTCTTTTGATAGCGTGTCACCGATGACGGCGAGCACGTGCACTCGTGCGTCGGGTCACCCCACCAGCCGCATTGGCAGGGATAATAACAAAATCTGCTTTTTGCGGTATCGGCTGCGGGCCACATTTGCTGGTGCAACTGAGCTTCACCTTGTCTCGTTCAGCTAGGACTCGAGTATAACTGAAATACTGTGTGACTTCCTTATTCCGGTCAACCCGGGGTCACTGTCCCAACCGCCTTGCGAGTGTGACCACTTCAGCGATAATTACCCTATCCTGTTGGGGCGATCATCGCTACATGTCTCCCAGCCGCGTCTTTGTCTTATTAGTCCTTACGCTACTGATCGTCACTGTGGCGTCATTTGTCGTCTATTTCTACTTTTCTCCCGATAGTCAGTTTTGGGTGTACTGGATTGTGGGGATCGCCGTCGCTGTTCTGATAGTGATGGCCGCCATTGTTCAGGTCACAGGCTACAGCCTCCGAGACGTTCTCACCCGCCCTCGCGCTTTGGGCATGGCGGATGCTGACGCGCTGCCTGGCTCTGCGCTCTATAAGCGGAACCGGCAAGTGATGTTGCAACACGTAAGTGAGTTTTGGGTCAAGGGAGTGTTTGAGAACTCACTCTTTAGTTCGGCTCTGCTGTCATTAGGGATGGAATACAGGCCAGAGCTCGTAATCCGTCCGTGGCAACTCGTGGTGCAGAGGGCCGGAGAAGCGGGTTGGGTTGTTCCTCAGGGTACGAAAGCAATTGAGCTATTTGATCAAGCGAGTGGGGCGTTCTTGATTCTGGGTGCGCCTGGC
>JBQTJD010000379.1:0-4193 GCA_052387475.1 Anaerolineales bacterium
CGCTGCCGCTGGCTGTCCCTGGCATGGTGGCTGGCAGCGTGATGCGCCGGAAGGTGTGGAAGATGTTCGCGCCCAAATCCGCCGCCGCCTCGAAGAGCGACTCGTCAATCTTTTCGAGCGAGGTGTAGATGGGAAAAATCATAAACGGCAGGAACTCGTACACCATGCCGACCAGCACCGCGCCGTCCGAAGGATAAAGATCAAACGGCGTGAACGAGATGCCGGCCAGCCCCGCCAACCAGCCGAGCACGCCGTTGAGCACGCCCTGATTGCGCAGGATCATGATCCAGGCGTAGATGCGGATGACGAAGTTCGTCCACAGCGGCACGAGAATAAGAAAAAGAAGAAAGTTGCGCGAGCGCTGCGGCGCGCGGGCGACGAAGTAGGCAATCGGGAAAGCGATGATGATGACGAGCACCGTCGTCTGAAAGGCCAGCACCACCGACTTCCACAGGATTTCGAGATAGAGCGAGTCGAAGCCGCGCTCGCTGAAGCCGGCCAGCCGCAAGTAATTTTGCAGCGAAAAGGTGTAGATGACGTTGCCATCCGGGTCGCGCCCGCCAAAGGAGGTGATGACCATTAAGATCAGCGGGATGACGAGCAGCACGGCCATCAACGTGAGCGTAGGCAGCATGAGCAGCAGCCCGCGCCGCGCGAGTTTATCTTCCAGCAGGGTGGTCTTGGGACGGGAGAGGGTAGCCATGCCGATTACTCCAACAGCAAGCGGGCGCTTTCGCTGGGCCACGAGACCCAGACGTTGACGCCGCTGGGGCCTTCCAGCGCCGGCATGCCAAGCGGCAGCGTGTTTTGCTGGCGTACGCTCAGGCTCAACGTCGGGGTCAGGCGCACGCGGTAGCGGCGGTCAAAGCCGACGTAGATGCTCTCAAAAATCTCGCCCACAAACGCATTGGCAACGCCCTCCGGGCGCGTGGGCGAGAGGCCGACGCTTTCGGGCCGCACCGTCAGGGTCGCGCGTGTGCCCGGCGCTGCCTCGCCGGTCAGCCGGGCGGTCATCCGCAGACCATCGGCCTCCAACTCGGCCTCCGCGCCGTTGCGGGAGACCAGCGTGCCGCTGATGAAATTGGTCTCGCCGATAAAGTCGGCGACGAAGCGGCTGTTTGGCTCTTCGTAAATTTCAATCGGGTTGCCGACTTGCAGCACGCGGCCCGCGCTCATGACCGCGATGCGGTCGCTCATCGTCAGCGCTTCTTCCTGATCGTGCGTGACGTAGATGAACGTGATGCCGACTTCGCGCTGTAATTGTTTCAACTCCAATTGCATCTCTTTACGCAACTTCAGGTCGAGCGCGCCGAGCGGCTCGTCGAGCAGCAGCACTTCGGGCCGGTTGACGAGCGCGCGGGCAAGGGCCACGCGCTGCTGCTGCCCGCCGGAAGTCTGCCGCGTGCGGCGCTTTTCGTAGCCGGGCAGCCGCACCATCTCCAGCGCCTGCTTCACCCGTTCCGAGCGTTCGTGGGTGGGAACGCCCTTCATCTCCATGCCAAAGCCCACGTTCTCGCCGATGGTCATGTGTGGGAAGAGGGCGTAGTTTTGAAAGACGGTGTTGACCGGGCGTTTGTACGGCGGGGTCTGGCCCATCGGTTTGTCGTGGATGAAAACATCACCGTCGGTGGGCAGTTCGAAGCCGGCGATCATGCGCAGGCTGGTGGTCTTGCCGCAGCCGGACGGGCCAAGCATCGAGAAGAATTCGCCGTCGCGGATTTGCATGCTGACGTTTTTGACGGCGGACACGATTTCGCCGGACGGGCCGGGGAAACGTTTGCTCACGTCGCGCAGTTCAACGGCGAACTCGGGCATATCAATTTTCCTTCATGGGTGGATTGGCGCAATTCTATAGGATTTTGGGGAGGCGTCAACGGATGGGCAACGGATCAACGGATGAGACCCGCTCAGGCCATCGGCCCGAACGGTGCTACAATCGCCAAAGTTTCCAGCTCACTGGCCTGTGGGGAGATGACCGACGAAACCCATTTGAACAAGGCTGAAGCTGATCCATCGCAGAGCGGTGGCATTGGCGCGCGTGCTGGCCGCGACGTGACTGTCGGCGGTGATGTCATCGGGCGCGATCAGATCACGAGTGCGGGCGGCCACATCATTCACGCCGAACCCGGCTCGACGGTGGTCATTGGCGAGGGAGCTCCTGCGCCCGCAGAAGACAACCGGCCAGCGCCCGGCCTTTCACCCTACAAAGGCCTCGAATACTTCGACGAAAAGGACGCCGAGTGGTTTTTCGGGCGCGAAGCGTTGACGGCCGCGCTCGTCAATCGCCTGCGCGAGCAGCGTTTGCTCATCGTCGTCGGCGCTTCCGGCAGCGGCAAGTCGTCGCTGGTGCGCGCCGGGCTGCTGCCGGCGCTGCGCCAGGGCGCGCCGCTAACGGATGGGACTCTGCCGCCCGAAGACAGCCGGCGCTGGCCCGTCCACGTCATCGTCCCCACCTCCCATCCAATTGAAGCGCTGGCCGGCAGCCTCACCCGCCAGGTTGAGTCCGTTACGGCCCAGTCCACGTTGATGGACGATTTGAGAGCCGAGCCGCGCGCGCTCCACCTCTACGCGCGCAAGCTGCTCGCCGGAAACTCGGCCCACCGGGTGCTGCTGGTCGTAGATCAATTCGAAGAGACGTTTACGCTGTGCAAAGACGAAGCCGAGCGCAAGGCGTTTGTGGATAACTTGATGACCGCCGTCGCGCCGGAGACCGACGGGCCGGTGACGGTCGTCATCACCCTGCGCGCTGACTTCTACGCCATGTGCGAGCCGTACCCGGCGTTGCGCGCGGCGCTGGAGACGCATCAGGTTTTTATCGGCCCGATGACGGCGGACGAGTTGCAGCGAGCGATTGAAGAGCCCGCCCGGCGCGGGGCGTGGACACTGGAAGACGGGCTGGTGGAGACCTTGCTGGAAGATGTGGGCGCCGATGGGAACCGCCAGCCGGAGCCGGGCGCGCTGCCGCTGCTCTCCCACGCTTTGCTGGAAACGTGGAACCGCCGCCGGGGCCGCACGCTCACGCTGAGCGGCTACACCCAATCCGGCGGCGTGCGCGGCGCGATTGCCAAAACCGCCGACCGCGCCTACGCCGAACTCTCCGACTCCGAAAAACTGATTGCGCGCCACATCTTTTTGGAGTTGACACAGTTGGGCGAGGGCACGCAGGATACGCGCCGCCGTGCGCGCATTGACGAACTGTTCCTCAAACCCGAGGACGAGCCGGCCGTGCGCGACGTGCTCAAACGACTGGCCGGTGAGCGCGCCCGGCTGGTCATCACCGGACAGGACAGCGTGGAAGTGGCGCACGAAGCCCTGATCCGCGAGTGGCCGGCGCTGCGACAATGGCTGGCCGAGAACCGTGAGCAATTGCGGCTGCGCCGCCGGCTGCTGGAGGACGAGGCGGAGTGGGCGCGGCACGGGCGCGACCGCAGTTACCTGTACACCGGCCCGCGCCTGGCCGCCGCCCGCGAGGCGCTGGCAAATCAGCAAATGCCCTTGCCCAAACAGGCCCAGGCTTTTGTGCGATTGGGCATTGAAGCCGAAGAAGCCACCCAGCACGCTGAGGAAGAAGCCCGCCGGCGCGAATTGGAGATGGCGCGCAAATTGAAGGATGAGGCGGAGGCCCGTGCCACAGAGCAAGCCCAATCCGCCGCTCGCCTGCGGCTGCGCTCACGCCTCATCGCCGTCGTCGGCGCAGTGGCCGTCATCGCCGCCGTCATCGCGGTCTATTTTGCGCTTCAATCCCGGCAACAAGCGAGTGTGGCCTTCTCACGCCAACTGGCTGCGCAGGCGCTCTTTCTATTTGAGCACCAACCCACACTCGCCTTTCTCCTGAGCATCGAAGCCTTTCGCGTGAGCGAGACGGCCGAGGCGCGTCAAAGCCTGTTGGACGGGGCGCGTTTCGACCCCCGCTGGATCAGACCGCTGAGCGGGCACACGAGTGTTGTGTCGAGCGTGGCCTTCAGCCCGGATGGGCGGACATTGGCGACGGGGAGTAATGACAACACCGTGCTGTTGTGGGATGTCAGCGACCCGCGCGCGGCGGTGCGGTTGGGCGAGCCGCTGAGCGGGCACACGAGTAGTGTATCGAGCGTGGCCTTCAGCCCGGATGGGGGGACGCTGGCGACGGGGAGTTGGGACGGCACGGTGCTGTTGTGGGATGTCGCCGACCCGCGCGCGGCAGTGCGGTTGGG
>JBQTJD010000380.1:0-3654 GCA_052387475.1 Anaerolineales bacterium
CAAAGGCACGAAGATCACGAAGCTGTCTTGGTGCCCTTTGAGTCTTCGTGTCTTCGTGGTGAAAGACTCTTTGACAACAGCCAGATGTCGTGGGATACGTCGCCCAGCCGGTCACGCAACTGTGCGAGGGTGAGGCCGAGCGTGGGGTGAACCACCTGGGGCGCGATTTCGGCCAGCGGCACGAGGACGAAGGCGCGCTCGTGCAAACGCGGGTGTGGCAGGGTCAGTTCGGCGGTGTCTGTCACCACGTCATCGTACAGTAGCAAGTCGAGATCAATCAATCGCGGGCCGAAGCGTTGCCCGGTCACACGGCCCAACTCGGCTTCAATATGTTTGAGCGCGCGCAACGCTTCGAGCGGTGAGATCTCGGTATTTGCGCGAGCGGCCAGGTTCAAGAAGCGCGGTTGATCGAGGACGTAAGTGGGTTCGGTTTCGTACACGGAGGAGAGGGCGGTGAGGGTGAACTGCGGGGCGAGCGCGTCCAGCGCCCGGCGCACATTCTCTGCGCGGTCACCGAGGTTGGCGCCGAGGGCGAGGTAGACAACGGGCATCGGCGTAGGCCGTAAGGGCGACCAGCCGGTCGCCCCTACAGGGTTTTTCGGAAGAAGGCGCTTTGGCCGAAGGACTCTTCCACTTCCACTTCCAGCATTTCCAAACTAGTGGGCGAATGTTCGCGCAAGCCGGTCTCCAGTTCGCCCGCGATCCACTGCGCCAGCATCTCGGCGGTGGTGTTGGGGATGGGCAGCAGCACCACATCGCTGAGGGGGAAGACGTACACGCGCTCGCGATAGCGTACCGTGATGCTGGCTTCGTCGGTGGTGAGGGTGAGCAGCGGGTTGTGCTGGGGCAGCAGCATCTTGTGGTCAAGCCGGTCACAGATGGCGCGCAACAGTTTCTTCAGCCGCACAAAATCAAACACGTACGCGTTTTCGTTCAGCGCCCCTTCCAGTGTCACCGCCGCGCGGTAGTTGTGGCCGTGCAGCCCCTCGCACTTATCACCTTCGTAAGTGATGAAGTGACCGGAGCAGAAGACGGTGTAATCTTTGGTGACGTGAACGCGAAACATTCAATTCACAATGCTCAATGCATAATGCACAATGACTCGGATGAATTGAGGATTGTGAATTGTGCATTGAGCATTCTCAAGGTGTGGGCATCGTCTGTTCCACTACAACCTGCCTGGTCTCGGTGTACCAAAAAGGCAGGGAGGCGAAGCGGTCGGCAGCCTCGGTGAGCGGGCCGAGCAGCACGCCGTTGACCTTCGCATCAATGGCATAATGATAGACGGGATAGTAAAGCAACAGCGCCGGAACCTGATCGGCGAAACGCGACTGGAAGTTTTGGTACAGCCGCGAGCGTGACGCCAAGTCGGTGGTGGTGCGTGCCTGCTCCAGGTATTGGCTCGTCACCCGGTCGGTGAGGCCGCTGTAGTTTTGTCCGCTCTCGGCCTGTGTCTCATGCCAAAACGGATACGGGTCGGGGTCGGGCGTGCCGGCCAAACTGAAATCCACCAGTGCCGCTTGATACGCGCGCGGCTCCAGATACTCACCACGCATCGCGGCCGCCTCCACCGGCGCGATTTCTATCTGCACGCCTAGTTGCGCCCACGTGGCTTGCGCGGCGGCGGCCAACGCGGTGTGCGTCGGCGTGTTCGGCGTCAGCAGGGTGAACTTCAACGCAATGCCCTTTTTCTGCCGCACGTAATCCGGCGTGCCGGGCAGCGCATCGGGCGGCAACACCCAACCGGCGCTCTCCAGCAAACTGGCCGCTTGCGCGGGAGCATACACGGCGGTGGGCAGCGCCAGATTGTACGCCCACGAGCCGGGCAGCACGGGCGAGTTCGCCACCACTGCTTGCCCGCGCAGGATGTCCGCCACCATCCGGCTGCGGTTGAGGCCGAGCAGCAACGCCTGCCGCACCTTCTTTTCCTGGAAGAACGGCGTGTCCTCACTGCGCAGGTTGAGGAAGATCAAGGTGTATTTGGGTTCGAGCGCCGTGTAGAGTTTGACATTGGGCAGGGCATCAAGTTGGTCGGTGCCGAGGCGGCTGAGGCCGAGCACCGTGCCCGCGCGATACGCTGTGAGCGCCGTGTCGGCATCAGGATAGAAACGAAACTCGACGGTGGTGAGCAATGGTGATTGACGGTAGAAACCGTCGAAGCGGCGCAGCCGTAGACCGGTGACGGCCCCGCCCTCGGCCAGCCAGCGGTCAAAGGCAAACGGGCCTGAGCCAACTGGTTTGAGATTGAACTGCGCTTGCGGCAGTGTAGCCGCGCTCACCTCCTGCAACAGATGGCGCGGCAAGACCCCGAAGTTGGTGTAATCCAAAAACGGCGCGAACGGTTCGGGGAGGGTGAAGGCGATTGTTTGCGGGCCCTCGACGGTGGCGGTGATGGCTTGCCAAAATTGCTTGCGGTCCGCCGGGCCGGGGTAGGCCGGGTCCTGCATCACCGTCACGGTGAAGGCCACATCGTCTGCGGTGAGCGGTTGACCGTCGTGCCAACTGAGGTTGGGTTTGAGGATAAAGGTATACGTGAGTTGATCGGGCGAGAGATACCAATTGGCGAGGTCGGGCGCCGGGCGGCCAAATGAGTCAAAGGACGTCAGCCCGCTGAAGATCAGCCGGGTGAGGTCGCGGTCAACGGGGTTGGCGAAAGCGAGCAGTGGGTTGAGGGCGCGCGGCGAACCGATCAGGGCCTCGGTGTATTGGCCGCCCTCGGTCGGCACCGTATCCACGCTGACCGTGCGCTCGCGGCCCTGCCCGGCCAACAGCCCGATGGCGAGCACCACTCCGAGCACGGCGATCACCGCTTGCCAGCGAAGGTGTTTCATCGTCTAGAGCGATTTCCTTTTGGAGTCAGGCTGGCAGTCAACGGATTGAGCGGGTGGCCCGGATAAATCCGTTCAATCCGTTTTATCCGTTGATGAACTTTCCATCAATCAATCCGGAAACTGCTCTAAACACAAAACGGAGGACGGAAGGGCCGTGCCCTTGCGCCCTCCATCGTTTGGCATCCGTCTCTGGTCGGGTTTAGCGGCCGATCATCGCCTGCGCAATGGCGATGGCAAAGAAGATGACGGACAAGCCGATGGTGATTTGAAACAGCGTCTTCTCAATCCCACGCCGGGCGCGGAACACGCCGCCGGAGTCGCCGCCGGTCAGCCCACCCAGCCCGGCGGATTTGGATTGCAACACAATCCCCACCACCAGCGCGATGGAGACGATGATGATGGCGATGTCGAGATAGTCCGTTAACTGCATGGTTGAGCTTCTCCTTCGGGACGCGCATTATAAAGGGGCCGAGCGGCAAGTGGCAAGGGGTAAGAGCGCGGACAAAGTGTCAAGTGCATGGCGTGCATCTTGGCGGAGCATCACCTGCCACTACGTCACTCGTCACTGCGTTTACGCCGGGATGAAGAAGAACGCCACGCCTAAAATCACGTACACGGCGATGAGTTGCGCGCCTTCGAGCCAGTTGGTTTCGCCATCCGCCGCGACAAGGTTGGCGATGACCACCGCGGCCACCAGCGCCACCACTTCAAATTGATTGAAGACCAGATCGAGATACTGGCCGGTGCTCGGCGCAAACAACAATCCGATAAAGACCAGCGCCGGCGCGACGAAGATGGCGATTTGCAGGCTGGAGCCGAGCGC